>NZ_JABRVS010000001.1:2733737-3037485 GCF_013248905.1 Shewanella sp. VB17 | reverse complement strand
AGTTATGAGCATCGTCGCGGCTGGATTGTCGATAAAATCAAAGCGCTTTCGAACATATTTTGTATTGATATATGCGCCTATGCGGTCAGCCCAAAAAATATATTTCCAACTTGCTATCCAGCAAGTAAACCAACTTTTGTCCAGAAATGAGTGAGTAGGAGGGATTCAAATTGCTATCCTTCTGCCATATCCCTTGAATGAATAATGATATTGTTAGCGGGTAATGATGCTGAGTGGGGGAGTGAGCCTAGAGGTTATCGAGAATAGGAGAGATGTCTTGCGTATTGCAGAGTTAACTCTTATGATCGGCCTGTTTTCCTTTATGCATCTACCACAGGCAATATCATGCTTAACTCTCCGCTGTCCCCTAGCTCCACAGAATTAGTTATTAGTATTTTAGATATGGTGTTATCTGAAGGTAAGCCTTTAGATAGGGCGTATTCAGTCCATTTTTCAGGTCTTCAGCTTGCCCCTTCAGAGCTGGCTCGGATCACCAAGGTTACTGGGGACATGTTACGGCGTTTAAATTTGTACTGTTTCTTGTCTGATGTGAAACCCGATGAGATATCGCGTTTGGGCACGCGTTTGATGAATGCATGGCATATGTTTCATGGACTTGAACTCCCTAAACTTGAGTATTCGTTACCCCTTAGCGAAGCTGAATATGTTACCCGTCTCGAAGAAGCTAAAAAACAAGCGGCACTTTGGGATGGTTGTCCTCAATGGCTAGAGGACATGGGTCAAGCGCAATTAGGGGATAATTGGCCAAAAGAACGGGCTGCGTTGACTCTACCACCTAAGCGTTTTATTCGCGCTAATACCTTAAAATGCACCCGTGACGAATTAGGTAAAAAGCTGCGCAATGAGCAGGTACAAACCCAAATAGTTGAAGGGGTAGAAACAGCACTAGAGGTCACGTCTGATGCTGCATTATTTCGTACTGAAAGTTTTAAAAAAGGCTGGTTTGAGCAGCAAGATGCAGGTTCGCAGTTAGTGGCTTCTGCCGTCGATGCCAAACCGGGTATGCGAGTCATTGATGCTTGTGCCGGTGCTGGTGGCAAGACCTTGTCTATTGCCGCACAGATGCAAGGTAAAGGTCGTTTACTTGCGATGGATGTAGAACAATGGAAATTAGACAGTCTTAAACAGCGTGCACGCCGTGCTAATGCCAGTAATATTGAAACACGCCTTATTGCCAGCAGTAAAACCATTAAGCGCCTTAAATTGAGTGCTGATAGGGTATTGCTTGATGTACCGTGTTCTGGGCTTGGGGTGCTTAAACGTAACCCTGATGCTAAATGGCGTGATACGGCAGAGCGTTTACCAGTGCTTGTTGAATTACAAAAGCATATTTTACACAGTTATAGTCGCATGGTGAAAGTGGGCGGGATTTTAGTCTATGCCACTTGCTCTATTATGCCTGAAGAGAACCGCGATCAAATCGATGCCTTTTTAGTTGAAAATACACATTTTAGGTTATTAGAAGATGACACCATTAGCGTTGCTGATTCAGGTTTTGATGGGTTTTACATGGCGAGACTAGAACGGATTGCTGAGTAGCCTTATTCACCATTTTGATAAATATAAGGGAGCCATGATGTTAGCTACAGAGACAAAAATATACCGAGTCTGGGATAAAACGAGTCGTCTATTTCACTGGCTCAATGTGTTGCTTGTGCTGAGTTTGGTATTTGTTGGCTTGTTGATGCTGTTTCGCAAAGATTTAGGGATCAATGGACTCGAAGCCAAAATTAAGTTAAAAGAATTACACGTGATTATTGGTTATTTTTTTGCTGCTAATTTATTGTTGAGGATTGTGTGGGGATTTGTCGGTAATCATTTCGCGAGATTTACAAACAATATGCCTAACTTGAGTGCGATTAAGGCATATCAGTCAGCACTCGCGCGAGGTGAAAATCCACAATATGTTGGGCACAACCCTGTTGGCAAGTTGGCGGTGTTGATTATCATGTTGACCTTAACACTTATTCTCATGACGGGACTATTTCGCGCAGGAACAGATATTTATTACCCGCCATTTGGCAATACTGTTGCAGCTTATCTTGCTGAAGATGGTGTCGATGCTGTAAGCATTAAGCCTTATGATGAAACTGGGGTCAATAAACATAAACTGGATGAGATTAAACCTTATAAAGGCTTTGCTGGAACCGTTCATCTTTATGCGGTTTATTTTTTACTGGTGTTAATTTTGCTCCATGTGATCGCGGTGATACACGCAGAACGAAAGCATCAACCTGGGATAATATCGGCCATGTTTTCTGGTGAGAAAAGAATAACGGGCCCGACTCAAGATCGCCAATAGTCTTATCGTTATCCATGATTAAGGGAAACTCTCTCTGAGTTTTGCTTAATCATGTTGAAGGTTCGGTCATAGGAATTCTTAGTAGATATTTGATGCGCTTGATTATTTTTTAATTTATATCTGGATTAAAAGAACTGATGTGCTGAGTTAACAGTGCTATAATTCTTGCTTTCTGTTTAGTGGTGATCACCTGTGTTTCTATAACATATGATCGATTAACTCAGTAAGTTAAAGGCAAATTAATTGATCAAGCTAACAGCATATTTTACTCAAGCTACCATTTTCAACGCAATGCAAGGCTTGTTTGCAGGACAATTGATCCGCAGTGATCACACGACTTGGCAGCTTACAGGTGAGTTCGGACTTGACAGCCAACAAAGACGACAACAAACACCTTTAAACAGTATTCCTATTTACACTTATCTCGATTGGACTGCAGGTCCTATCATTGGCTCAGAACACAGTCATTGTTCATGTGGTAAAGGTGAGCCTTGTGAGCATTTAGCCGCACTTGCTATTGATCATATTGCTAAACAAAACTTGATCACTGCTTATTCAGGTGATAAAAAACGCCCAGATACGGCCTTAAGACTACTTAAAACGGAATTTAATCAAAGATTTGATCCTTATCCTAAAATGGTCCGAAATCGGATTGTTTATCTGTTATCTTTAGGTGAGCAAGGATTACATTTAACCGCTCATAAAGGTTATCTTAGTAAAAATGGCAATTATTTGATTAAACAGGATATAGGTTTTGGTTTTTCAACTAAATCATCAAAGCCTAAATATGTTACTCAGGCAGATTTATTCTTGTTCGCGCACATAAAAGCACTTTCTTTAGCATTAGATGATAGTCAAAGAATGGCGCAACAAGATGCTATTTCGTTGGACATTATTGATTTTACTTCGTTTAATCTTATTAAAACCTTATGTGCAACTCAGCGTTGCTTTTGGCAAGACTGTGCAGGCACAGCGATTAAAATTGAGACTCATTATCCCAATGATTTTATCGACCTTAATGCTTTTGTTGCGCTCGGAGAATGGGGACACCTAGACTTAGCAAGTATGAGCTTAATACTGCGTCCGTTGGATGTTGAAGTCGATAAACCAGTGTTTGATCTCGAACAGGATTGGTGGCCCGAGCTAAAAGTTAGCCGGCATCAGATTGAATTCCCATGGCATGATAACCCCACGCAGGAATGTGAAGTCGTGAATTTCTTCCTCGTTCAGGATGGGCTTAGCATGAGTGTCGATGAGGTGCTTTCTTGCGCCTATGATGCTCCAGAAGTCATGAAGCACATGGCTGAACTCAATGTACAATTAGCTAATTTTCCCTTATTAACGTCGGTTTTTGAATCGCCTGTGTGGGAGACTTTCGCCACAGGAACGAGAGTCTTACCTCAAGAATTGAGTGAGCAGGTGATCGCACTTCATCGATTATCACTTGCTGGTTGGGAAGTGAAATATGAGCCTAAAAATCGCTTTGAAGTGATAGAGCCAACGTATTGGTACGGTGATGTATCAAATCATGACAGTGATAAAAGTTGGTTTGATCTAGAGATTGGTGTCGAAGTTAACGGGAAAAAAATCAACTTGTTACCTTACCTAGTGAAAGCTGTACGCCAAGGTTTAGTTGACAATATTAATAATCAAGACACCCTATTAATGGAACTTGATAGTGGTGAAAGACTCGCGTTACCCGCAGCCAGAATTAAGAACATTTTAGCTGTATTAGTCGAACTCTATGAAAAGAGTCCTTTGTCGGCGACAGAAACAGTCACTTTACCTATGCATCAGTTGACCAGAATTGCTGAGTTATCTTCAGTGAAAACAGCGGATAAATTTCAGTGGTTGGGAAGTCGTTTGTTGAAAAGTAAAGCTGAAAAAGTATTTAATTATTTACAAAAATATGGTGTAAAAGCCCATGTGGTTCATCCCCCTAGAGGGCTCAAAGCTGAGCTGAGAGACTATCAGAAACAGGGGCTTAATTGGCTTCAATTCCTTAAACAACAAGGTTTTTCTGGAATATTAGCCGATGATATGGGGTTAGGTAAAACGATCCAAACGTTGGCTAGTATCCTAATTGATAAAGAATGTGGTCGATTAAACAAGCCATGTTTGATTGTTGCCCCCACCAGTTTATTAGCCAATTGGTTACATGAAGCGCACGTTTTTACCCCCGATTTGAATATACTGGAGTGGTCTGGAGGCAAGCGCCATAAACAAGCAGAGCAGATCCATCAAGCTGATGTGATCATTAGCAGTTACGGTACTTTGCAACAAGATACCTTATTTTGGGCTGACACGCATTTTCATTTGGTGGTGCTTGATGAAGCACAAAATATTAAGAATGCTCGCAGTCGAATTGCGAGCGTTGTGGGTCGTTTAACATCGACTCACAAGTTGTGTTTAACAGGGACACCGCTGGAAAATCACTTAGGTGAATTATGGTCGTTGTTTAACTTTTTAATGCCAGGTTTTCTAGGAAATTTAACGCAATTTAACCGCTTATATCAAATTCCGATAGAAAAAGAAGACGATGAAACAAAACGGCATGCTTTGGTACAAAGGATCAGCCCTTTTTTGTTACGCAGAATGAAATCAGATGTGGCGACTGAGCTTCCTACAAAAACAGTGATCAATGAGTACATTAATTTGACTCAGGTACAAGCTGATTTTTATGAGACTATCCGGTTGACAATGTCTGATGAACTGAGAAAAGCGATTTCTCTTTCAGGCATGAAACGAAATCGCTTAGCGCTCACTAATGCACTGCTTAAGTTAAGGCAGGTTTGTTGTCATCCTGAATTACTTAAATTAGATCTCATTATCAATAAAACCATTGAGGGTGTATCAATGGGGAGGATCTCTCCCAGTGAAAGGTTAATTGACAATGGGGATAAACAAAGAGGTAAAACACCAAATAAAGCTATCGGATCTGATGGTGTGACTCATTCAGGTAAATTGAATTGGTTGGCTGCCAAACTTCCCAACATGATTGAAGAGGGGAGACGGGTACTGATATTTTCATCTTTTACCAGTATGTTAACGCTTATTTCTGAGTTATTAAAGACATTATCTATTGATCACGTTGAGCTGACGGGGAAAAGTCGAGATAGACCGAGTTTAGTGAAGCGTTTTCAAGATCATGAAGTGCCCATTTTTTTAATTAGTTTAAAAGCGGGAGGAGCAGGCTTAAATTTAACTGCTGCCGATGTTGTGATCCACACCGATCCTTGGTGGAACCCTGCAGCAGAGCAGCAAGCAAGCGACAGGGCTTACAGGATCGGTCAGAATAAATCCGTTTTTGTGTATAAACTGATTTGTAAAGATACGGTCGAAGAGCGGATACAAAGATTACAGGAATCTAAATTCAATTTGGCGCAAAGTATTTATGAGCATGAAACCCAAACGGCCACAGAAATGACCGGTGACGATTGGTTAGCATTACTTAAACCTTTAGCAATGGATGGGTCATAAAGCCAATTGTTCATTTGTTCTATCAGGCTTAGATCATGATGAAAAGGAATTAAATAAATTGATTGAAAAGAAGTCCTTTGCGATCCTCGTCATCTCTTTTTAAAATAACTGCGATTTTTAATTGAAGTTCAGTTCTGAGTAAATCAGAAGATGATTGAGCGTGATCGGTATCTTGGATCCGAGAGCGAGCCGCTTGATGATTGATGTTACTAATTTGATAATGATTAATTTGACTATCTAATGCATTACTTTGTGCTCCTGCTGCGCTGGTATTGGTATCGATGACAACATTGGCCTCTTCAATGATGGTTTGCGACGCACTCGTGTTATTGGCATTTAAAGGAGCAATAAAATTACTTTGCCCTAAGATATCTTCTGCGATCACATTGATTTCTTCTGTCAGTTGATCAAGTTCAGCTTGGATAGCCTGCTTATCATTTAAAGGGTTACCTGCCTGTATGGTTAATTCTCTTGCCCGTAGCAGATTATCAGTAATTGAGGCGTATTGCCCTGCTTGTGTATTAATGATCCCTTGTTGATCTTGGGCATTTTTTTCACGTGTGTTTGAGGCATGAATACTGGAAGTTAATCGATTGGCAATTTGAAGACCGGCTGGATCGTCTGAGGCTTGATTAATTTTAAAGCCTGTTGATAGCTTTTCCAGTTGATTTTTGCGTTCTTCTTGCAGGCGTTCAAGATTGTTAAGACTTGATGATGGAGTGGCAGGTAACTTCATATATACCTCTTCATACTACCATAGTTAACTTTTAGTATCCGACTTTCTGGTTGAAAAATCAACTATTGCGGCATCAGTACTTAGTGCGGTTAAATGTAAGAGAATGATTATTAGTACATCGAGTCATACTCCTTAATTGGTTATAAATGGGTCTTATTTGCCCTTTAAAGGGGGTAAATTTGTCTAAGTAGTTGTTATGTACTACACATTAAGTTGTACTTTACGCAGCGGATTAACAATTTTATCCAATAATAGGTATCGGTTTGTATAGGTAATGTTATTTGGTAGTTGCTGGTGTGTGATGTGATCTTGTGCTACCAATCGTTTGAGAGTGTTATTAAGTGTGAGTGGTAATGGATGTGGAACATTCATTGTAAAGCGACATTTTAAGGTAAATATGGAGAACTGAGTGATGGCTGTTAGCATGTGTGAGACTAAAAACTTAATGCAACTTATTCGTAAAGAGACCAATGCGCGAATGAAATTAAAGTTACTTGCTTTGCTTCATTTTCAAGAGGGGAAATCGCGATACCAGATCGCAGATTATCTCAAAGTAAGCCGTACAAGTGTGAATAAATGGATCACAAGCTATTTAGCCTTAGGTTTAGAGGGATTGAAGGCGAAAAAACACACAGGGAGACCAGCCGCGTTAAATGATGAACAAATACAGCAATTGTCTAGGTTTATAACATCCCGTCTCGCAATCCAAAGTGCAGATCCATTACATGGCTGTGATGTACAAGCTTATATACATGATAATTTTGGTGTGATGTATGAAATATCCAATATTTACAGGATATTAGAACGCTTAGAGTGCACATTGGTTACCCATTTAGATGAGCACGTTGAGGTAGCAGATTAATCGAATCACCGTGGTGGGTTGTTGAGTGAAAAAAAACGCCCGTGAAGGCGTTTTATGAGAGAAGTGTCTAATGGTTAGAAACTGGCTGATTTTGGCGCTCGAGGGAATGGGATCACATCACGGATGTTAGAGACACCAGTGACATACGATACTAAACGTTCGAAACCTAATCCAAATCCAGCGTGTGGGACAGTGCCGTAACGGCGCATATCACGGTACCACCAGTAGTCTTCTTTATTAAGTTGCATTTCTTCGAGGCGAGCATCGAGAACATCTAAACGCTCTTCACGCTGTGCACCACCAATGATTTCACCAATACCAGGCGCAAGTACGTCCATTGCGGCAACAGTTTTACCATCGTCATTGAGACGCATATAGAAAGCTTTAATGTCTTTAGGGTAGTTTTTGACCACCACAGGAGCTTTAAAGTGTTCTTCAGCTAGATAGCGTTCATGTTCTGAATGCAAGTCAATGCCCCATTCAACCTGATATTCGAACTTTTTATCGCATGCTTTGAGGATCTCAATGGCATCGGTATAGTTGACTTGGGCAAAATCGCTTTCAACAAAAGATTCAAGACGCTCAATGACGGTCTTATCAACGCGTTGAGCAAAGAATTCTAAATCATCACGACGCTCTTCAAGTACGGCTTTAAAACAGAATTTAAGCATCTGCTCAGCAAGACCTGCTATATCATCAAGATCGGCAAATGCGACTTCAGGTTCAACCATCCAAAATTCAGCCAAGTGACGACTTGTATTAGAGTTTTCTGCACGGAAAGTGGGACCGAATGTATAGACTTTTGACAGTGCACAGGCATAAGTTTCAGCGTTAAGCTGGCCTGAGACTGTTAAAAAAGATTCTTTCCCGAAAAAATCTTCACTGTAGTCTACTTTGCCTTCATCCGTACGGGGAAGGTTTTCCAGATCTAACGTCGATACGCGGAACATTTCGCCTGCACCTTCACAATCAGACGCTGTGATAAGTGGCGTCGATACCCAAATATAACCTTGTTCATGGTAGAAACGGTGAATGGCTTGAGATAAGCTGTTTCTGACTCGCGCCACAGCCCCAATGATATTAGTGCGTGGGCGTAAGTGAGCAAGCTCTCTTAGGTGCTCAATAGAGTGTCGTTTAGCAGCCATTGGATAGGTTTCAGGGTTATCGACCCAACCTGCGACTTCAACATGAGTCACTTGAAGTTCGAATGCTTGCCCTTTACCTGGAGAGTCAACGACTTCGCCAGTCATAACGAGAGAGCAACCGGCCGTTAGCTTTAAGATCTCTTCATCATAATTCGGTAAACTATTTGGCACTACACCCTGAATAGGATCAAAGCAGGAACCATCATAAACGGCGAGAAAAGATATCCCAGCCTTAGAATCTCGGCGAGATCTTACCCAACCACGAACAGTAACTTGCGAACCGATCGCAAATTCACCTTTAAATACAGAAGCGACAGATGTAATGCTCATTGCTGCTTAGTTCTCCAGAGAACGTGTTATAAAAATTCAGACGCTTATATTACCTTGCTGGCGTCTTTTCTCAAGTGTTAAAAAGAGTAATCATGCTTTGTTGTAAAAAAAAGAGACAAAATTTGGTTTTATGATAAAAACCTCTTTTCTTTATGGCCTATTAATGCAGAGTAAGTGACTGAAATATGCAGACCAAGCGCATATTGTTATACTTAACAAGTTGAGTTTAGGGGAAACGATATGAAAAAAGTGAGAATGTTTCAGCTGCTATTGTCATTTTTATCCGTGGTTGGATGGTCTTTAGCCGTCTATGCATTATTGGTGTTTGATAAGGCAAGACCTGATAGGGAGGTAGGCTATTTCTTCAGTAAAGGCTCACCAGTGCGCTTAATGTGGGATCAAACGTACACGATTCAACTTGAGTATATTCTCTGGGGATGTGCGGCGATTAGTTTGGTTAGTTTGGCTTTTAATTATTATTTTGCTCATCATAGTAAAATGGGGTATTGGGTTAATATCCCACTGTTGTTGATGGTGTCAGTTGCAGCAGGCTTATATTTACGGTTTTTTGTGTAGGGCTTCATTCATGGGTTAATTGTTGACATAATTGTTCTATAATTGCTGCGGTTGCTCCCCAAATAATGTGTTGTTTAAACGGAATGAAATGGATGGTGTAGGGGATACCTTGTCTATGATGGAGGTAATGTAGCCGGTTATTCTGGTTTAATAAAAAGCTTAAGGGGACAGTAAAAAAATCGGCCACTTCTTCCTCATCAAGAACAGGTACAAAACTGTTTTTGACAATGCCCAGTACCGGTGTGATTTCGAACCCAGTGAAGGTTTTATATTTTGGATATTGCCCTAAAATTTCTACATTCGTGACTTTCAGTGCTATTTCTTCTTCCGCTTCTCTCAATGCTGTGGCGATGATATCAAGATCACATTGCTCAACTTTGCCACCAGGGAAGCTGACCTGTCCAGGATGGTTACGCAGATGCATCGGTCTGCGGGTTAAAATGACATGAGTGTGGTTATCGACTTGGGTGAATGCAATTAATACGGCTGCTTGGCGTAATGCTGTTGATATAGGCAAGCTCGCTTGTTCCACCAAAGGATGAACATTATACCTCACTCTCAGTTCCGATAAATTCACCTTACTCCTCCATTATTCTTGATGACATGTTTTTAAGAATAGGCAGAATTTTGCTCACTTTATCATAGGTTTCCTGATATTCTTCTTCTGCAATTGAGTCAGCAACAATCCCCCCACCAGCCCAACAATATATTCGGTTTGATTGGGTAACTAACGTCCTAATGGTGATACTGGTATCCATATTGCCATCTTGGCTTATGTAGCCAATCGATCCACAGTATAGGCTACGGCGTGAAGGTTCAAGCTCTTCAATGATTTCCATGGCACGAATTTTAGGCGCGCCAGTAATCGATCCGCCAGGGAATGTGGCCTTTAATAGGTCGCTGGCTTGGTATTGTGGGTCGAGCTTAGCGGTCACTGTACTGACGAGATGATGGACAGCAGGGAAACTTTCAATATTAAACAGTGTTGGGACCTCGACAGATCCTGCTTGAGCCACTTTTCCGATATCATTGCGTAATAAGTCGACTATCATGAGGTTTTCAGCGCGATCTTTTGGGGCATGTAAGAGGGCGGTTGCAGATCGTTGATCTTCTACGGGATCGTTAAACCTTGGGCGTGTTCCCTTAATGGGTTTAGTTTGAATATCGGTGCCGTGCAGTTGTATAAAACGTTCCGGTGATATCGATAAAATGGCGGCATTATCGAGTCTGATAAAAGCAGAAAAAGGTGCTTTGTTGATTTGACTTAACTCAACATAAGCGAGCCATTCATCACCATGGTAATCAGCTTCAAATCGATGAGTTAAATTAATCTGATAGCAATCACCACTGTGCAGATAATGATGTATTTTATTAAATTTTTCTAAGTATTGTTGACGGCAAGTCTGGTTATACCAGTGACTTGTTAATGAAAAAGGGCAGTCTTTTTGAGTCACAGGTTTTTTGATTAACGCGTTAAGCTCGGCTAATTTATGATTCAGAGCATCCTGACCTTGGTAATGCACTAACGTCCAACAGGCCAATTGATAATCGTAAATAAGCGCCCACATATACAAGCCGATATTCATTTCGGCTAATTCAATATCCTTTTGTGCAATGGAAGGTAATATTTCTATTTGTCGGCCTAAATCATAACTAAAACATCCCATCGCCCCACCAGAGAATGGATATGGACTGGCTAATGAGTGAGGAAAGTATTGAGCAAGGCTTAATTTAATTACATCAAATGGATCAATATCTACGTGTACCACTTTACTCACTTTAGCAGCATTAAAATGGGTGACTTCAGTCCTATTTGCTTCGGTGATGATTGTGGCAACAGGATCGCACACAATGATGTCGTATTTAGCATCAACATGCTTCGCATTGGCAGAGTCAAGTAACATGGCCCAAGGTTGGTGTGAAAAATATGAAAATAACTCTGTGGTAGTGTGCTTCCAAGTCAGCTTACACGAAGCAAGCTGAGGCGATGCTAGAAAAGTCATCGATAAACCTTAATAAATGTGGTATTCCCCTGTAACTTATCGATAGAGTATCATAACCATCAGCTAGAATTAAAATAATCGCATTGTAAGTGGCAGTAGGCCCAAGTGTCATATTCCACTTGTGGGGATAGCGGGGTATCATAGGTCCAGAGCAAGGTGAATAACAATAATTATGACGGCGATAAAAGCTGTTGGAGTGAATCTCTATTATGTCCGATAAAAAGGAAGAGTCTGTGAGTAACGAAATCATCATAAAGCAAGCTGATCTTATTGAAAGTGTTGCTGATGCACTGCAATACATCTCGTATTACCATCCCAAAGATTTCATTGATGCGATGTCTGAGGCTTATGAACGTGAGGAAAGCAATGCAGCGAAAGATGCCATTGCACAGATATTAATTAACTCTCGTATGTCAGCTGAAGGTAAACGTCCTCTGTGCCAAGATACAGGTATCGTTACTTGCTTTGTTAAAGTGGGCATGGCGGTAAAATGGGACAAGACTGACATGACTGTTCAGCAGATGGTCGATGAAGGGGTAAGGCAAGCTTATACTAATCCTGATAATCCACTGCGTGCCTCCATCGTCGCTGATCCTGCTGGTACACGTAAGAACACCAAAGATAATACTCCCTCCGTTGTGCATATCGAGATGGTGCCAGGTCATCATGTCGATGTGGCGATTGCCGCTAAAGGTGGTGGATCAGAAAATAAATCAAAAATGGCCATGCTAAATCCCTCTGATGATGTGGCTGCTTGGGTTGAAAAAACCTTACCGACCATGGGAGCTGGCTGGTGTCCACCAGGCATGCTAGGGATCGGCATTGGCGGCACGGCTGAAAAAGCGGCTGTGATGGCCAAAGAATCATTAATGGATCCGGTCGATATTCATGAGTTGCAAGTGAAAGGCGCAGAAACCACAGAAGAGAAGATGCGTATAGACATTTTTGAACGTGCGAATAAACTGGGGATTGGCGCACAAGGACTCGGCGGATTAACCACTGTACTGGATGTTAAAATTAAATCTGCACCTACTCACGCAGCTTCAAAACCCGTCGTGATGATCCCGAACTGCGCAGCAACACGGCACGTACATTTTCATCTCGACGGAACGGGCCCAGCACTATTACCTCCACCATCACTGGAAGATTGGCCTGTGATCACCCGTGAAGTGGGTGAAAATACGCGCCGAGTTGACCTTAATACTGTCACTCAAGCCGATATCGAACAGTGGGAAAGTGGTGATACTTTACTGCTTAACGGCAAGATGCTAACAGGCCGAGATGCTGCACACAAGCGGATCCAAAGCTTGATTGAATCAGGTGAAGGCTTACCTGAAGGGGTCGATTTTACGGGTAAATTTATCTATTATGTTGGACCTGTTGATCCTGTCGGTGATGAAGTCGTTGGCCCTGCGGGTCCGACAACGGCGACACGTATGGATAAGTTCACCGATCTGATGTTAGAGCAAACTGGACTCATGGGAATGATAGGTAAAGCCGAACGTGGTCCTGCGACGGTAGCATCCATTAAAAAGAATAAAGCGGTTTACTTGATGGCTGTCGGTGGCGCTGCTTATCTTGTCTCTAAAGCGATTAAACAATCCCGTGTTGTCGCCTTTGCTGATCTTGGCATGGAAGCGATTTACGAGTTTGACGTACAAGACATGCCAGTGACTGTCGCTGTGGATTCTAATGGGGTGAATGCACACGAAACGGGTCCGGCTATTTGGAAAGTTAAATTAAGTTAATCACTTACAAATAGTGAAATAAAATAAGGAGGTTTACGCCTCCTTATTTTGATAATGTACTTTCCGTATAGAAAAATGTATCTATACTGTCGGCTGGAGAATAACGCTTTTCTCAATCACGCCTTGTTCAGTCATACTTAGGAAGCTCAGAAGCGAGCATTTCGCAGTGACTCAGGCATAAATAACACAGCAATCAACAAAGACGACGATAATAATAATGAAAAAATCTGCGCTCATACTTGCCCTGACTAGTGTCGGAATAGCAAGTGCCGTTCAAGCCTCTCAAACTGAGGATTTTACGGTTCAACACTTAGTTAAAATCAATACACTACACTCAGCGGCACTCTCTCATAATGGTAAACAATTGGTCTATGCTATCAAAAAAATTGATAGTAAAGGAAAGGCCAATTCTGATCTTTATATCCAAGATTTGTCTGAAGAAAAAAGTACAGTAAAGCAATTGACATCGGGGAGCGGTACTGAGCATAGTGTGGCTTTTTCTGCTGATGATAAAACCCTGTATTTTTTGGCTGATCGTCATGGTACGAATCAATTATACGCTTTATCACTTTCAGGGGGAGAAGCAATTCAAGTCTCTGATCTGCCATTGGATATTGAAGGTTTTAAGCTTTCACTAGATTCAAAACAAGTGGTGTTTAACCTGCGTGTTTTTCCAGATTGTAAAGATTTAGCTTGTTCTAAAACCAAGTTTGTTGCCGAAGAAAAACGCAAGTCAACAGGCCGTGAATATAAGCAGCTGATGGTGAGACATTGGGATACTTGGGGAGATCACGCTCGTAGTCACCTGTTTGTGGCTCAGCTTAACGGTGAAAAGATCTCAACCGCTACAGATGTCACAGCTGGTTTAGACACTGATACTCCACCAAAACCTTTTTCAGGGATGGAAGAAGTGACCTTCACTCCCGATGGTAAACATGTCGTTTATACAGCAAAAGCCCCCAGTAAAGACCAAGCTTGGAATACGAATTATGATCTGTGGCAAGTGTCGGTTTCTGGTGGTGAAGTCGTTAACTTAACAAAAGCAAATAAAGCCTGGGATTCACAGCCTACTTATTCAGCCGATGGTCGTTATTTAGCGTATTTCGCGATGACAAAACCAGGTTTTGAGGCTGATCGTTATCGGATCATGTTACGTGATACTGTGACTGGACAGGAAAAAGAAGTTGCACCATTATGGGATCGTAGTCCCAGTGCAATGACCTTTGGTAAAGATAATCGCACCTTATATGTCACGGCTCAAGACGTAGGCCAAGTCACTATATTTGAAGTGAATACTCAGTTTGGTGACGTGAAAACCTTATTTGATGACGGCAGTAATAGTATCGTTGGCGTTACCGATGATAAAATCATATTCAACCACAAAAGTTTAGATAAACCTGGTGATTTACATCGAATAAATTTAGACGGTCAAGGGACACAACGTTTAACTAACGTAAACAAGGAAAACTTAGCCAAGATTAAATTTGGTGATTTTGAACAGTTTAGTTTTAAAGGTTGGAACAATGAAGAGGTTTATGGTTACTGGATTAAGCCAACAAATTATCAAGTAGGCAAACAGTACCCTATCGCTTTTCTGGTTCATGGCGGCCCACAAGGCTCGTTTGGTAATTCATTTAGCAGTCGTTGGAATGCACAATTATGGGCTGGTGCGGGTTACGGTGTTGTGATGATTGATTTTCATGGCTCTACTGGCTATGGTCAAGCGTTTACAGATTCGATTACGAAAGATTGGGGTGGCAAGCCACTTGAAGATCTGCAAAAAGGATTGGCTGCGGTCACTCAGCAGCAACAGTGGCTTGATGGCAACCGTACCTGCGCCTTGGGCGGATCCTATGGTGGTTATATGATGAATTGGATCCAAGGTAATTGGAGTGATGGTTTTAATTGCCTCGTTAATCATGCGGGTTTGTTTGATATGCGCTCTATGTATTATGTCACAGAGGAATTATGGTTTCCTGAGCATGAATTTGGTGGCACATATGAAGATAACAAAGACTTATACGAGAAGTTTAACCCGGTTAACTATGTTGAAAATTGGAAAACCCCCATGCTGGTTATCCATGGTGAGCAAGATTTCCGTGTACCTTATGGGCAAGGTTTAGCTGCATTTAGTGCCATGCAGCGCAAGGGGATCCCGTCAGAATTACTTATTTACCCAGATGAGAATCATTGGATCTTAACCCCTGACAATCTTGAACAGTGGTATGCCAAGGTCTTAGGTTGGATGGATCGCTGGACTGAAAAAAAATAGCATTTAGCCTCAAATAAGACCAAAGGTCAGCTCTGTGTTGGCCTTTTTATTAGCATGATATTCAATACCGTTACTATGTTCGAATTAAGTGAAACTATTTCAATATGTATCTAAATGACGAGATAAACATCGATATTACGTTTTAAGTCGCTAATGTCTTCGATAATCATTGTGTTTATTCTGAGTGTTCAATTTTTGCAGGAGTGTATGTGAAACGGATTGTTATTTTTGGTAATTCAGGTTCGGGAAAATCAACCTTAGCGAAACAACTTAGCCAGAATGAAGGGCTTGCTCATCTCGATCTTGATCTGATTGCTTGGTTGACTGCAGCTGATGGCGATATTCCCACTCGTATGCCTGTGAGTGAATCTAAGCAAAAACTCGTGTCATTTATTATCACAGAGAGGGTGAGTTTTCCCGCCTAAGTCATGCTGCTTTTTACAATGACTATAAGGGGAAAAAAACACGCATTACTGGCAATACGACAGGATTAGCTGATAAATATTTTAATCAATAAAAAGGACTAAAATGCAATACCAATGGATACTCTTTGATGCCGATGAAACCTTGTTTCATTTCGATGCATTTGCAGGTCTTAAGCTTATGTTTAGCCGTTTTGCTATTGATTTCAAAGACACAGATTTTGAACTCTATCAACACATTAACAAGCCACTCTGGGTCGATTATCAGAATGGATTAATTACTGCCGCTGAGTTACAAACAAGAAGATTTATTCAGTGGGGAGAAAAGATTGGTGTCAGTGCCCAACAACTTAACAGTCATTTTTTACAGGACATGGCGGAGATCTGTGATTTATTGCCCGGTGCTAAAGCGCTTATCGATGAGTTAGTAGGTAAGGCCAGCCTTGGGATCATCACCAATGGTTTCACTGAGCTGCAAACCGTTCGTTTACAGAAAACCGGACTACTTGATGCATTTGATCACGTGGTGATCTCTGAAGAGGTGGGAATGGCTAAACCAGATGTAGGCATATTTGAGCATGCTTTAGCATTGATGAACTATCCTGAGCGGAATAAGGTATTAATGGTTGGCGATAACCCACACTCCGATATCTTGGGAGGATTAAACGCTGGTGTAGATACCTGTTGGTTAAATTGTCATGAACAACAGGCCTCTGATGGAATTACGCCTCATTATGAAGTTAACTCATTATATAATTTGAAGTTATTACTTTCAAATTAATTGAAAGCAATAACTTGGTCACGGCATAGGTAGGCTAAGTGGCAGTGGCTATTATCCCAAACCAAGGTGTTAAGTCGATTAGAGCAGAATAAAGAGGGAAAATGGCGAGTGTGGGTGAATAGGCATTAGGTATGTAGCAGTGCTAAGCCTATTTATTTGGTTAAAAAACAAGACAGTTCCGTCTGTATTTGTGCATGTATGTCAGGTAATGCTAAGCAAGTTTGATTAATTAAGTGCTCGTCCACTGACTGGCCTATTTGGGTTTTTTGTTCTATTTCGGCTAAAATAACTGAGGTATCTTTCTCACCAAAATCAACTAAAAGTCCTTTTAATGAGTGAGAGAATATATATATTTCACCCCAATTTTGAGCGTCGAAAAGCGTGCGTAATGTTGTCTCAGCTTCTGCGTATTCGTCCAGATAAGCTGTTAAGATAACTTCTATGGACTCTGAGTTATTTTCCCATTGTTTAAAAAAATTGGTTAAATCAATCATAAAATACCTCTCCACTATGGGTTATCATGTAACCCTTATTTCGATACTGAATGCCATCCTTGTGTTGAGCATTGCCCCAACGATTTTTATTATATAATATTTGCAAATTTTATATTCTGAAAACCTTGCTAGTTCATCTAATGTGCCTCTTTTCATTGATATTAAAGATTGAAATCCCTAGCTTCACCAGAGCGCTTTCTAACTTTATTGACTGAAAATAAAGCACAATCTGACACGTGCTGCATATAAAACCATCAGGGAAATAAATTCCGTTTGGCATCATGTCATTTAGTTGCTCAGGTGTTGCTGAAATCTAGCATTTACATATCTACTAATATTCATTTTCTATCCTTTTTAATTAACTAAATTATTGACATAGTTCCAATCTTTATGTTTATCGACAGAGATACATTTTTTAGAAGACAAAATTAAGCATGACAGTATAAAGAAATGCCTCATCTTTTATTGGGGAAGATAAAAAAGTGCCTCTGTCTTTCGTTAAATCAAAATATTGAAGCTCTCCATTCATGGATAGATTAAAGTAAAGATCATAGCGCAATCCTATGAGATAACTATTACTGACTATTTTTTCATTGGCATCATACTGAGTACCATAGCTTATATAGGAAGTGACACTCTGATGCTGATAAGCAATGCTACTATACCAAGAAGAAGAATAATCATTAATTTGAGCTTCAATGGTAAGTAAAGTGGAACCTATTTCATATTCAGCTCCTAATGACCATAAAAGTAGACTTTGATTATCATTTTGCACAACAATCACTTGCTCACCGAATCTAACACTATTGGTTTGGTCATACTGAGCATTAAGTAGGGCAAAATTCCATCGATAATTATCACTGCTCAACCTAGCATTAAAACCAAGCATACTGCTGATGGAAAAATTGAGAGTAGTAGAAGAAGAATAATTAACTTCATTTTCATCTTCGAATCCATAAAAAGGTGTAACAACAAGAGATTGAGTATCATTAATGTCGATGTTCCAACTCACATCTACGCCGTTAAAAGCCGTGATCCCCAAGATACTGTTATATACCTCTGTTGGCGGACGGGCCATTTTGTAGGCGTGCCCAACATAATAATATTCTGATGTTAGAAACAGTGGCAGTCGAAGTGTACCTACATGTATATCGAAATCATCAATGTCATACCCAATGTAAGCCCATTCAATTTGAGGATCATCCCAGCCATCTTGAGGACGTTTGACAACTTGTATAGAGGCCTTTAACGCATCATAATAATAATCTAATTGAACGCCAAAGGTAGTATCACAATCATAGCAACTTTCATCAACAAAACCTCGATGGATCATCAAGGAAGTGGCATTATCTGATTTAGCCCATGAGCTAGAGCCGAAACCTCCCAATGCTAAGTTATCTGTTATTTCTATGATGGCAGCAGCTGGAAAAGATAGGATGACTAAAGCTGCAGAGATTATTCTCATATTAATTGTCCGAGTTAACGATATATAAGATGGTGGCGTTTTTAGGCAGAGATGTTAGACGCGCATAACCGATACGGTTAGGCTTTGCTTTTAACCATTGAATTAACACATTTATGTTTGCTTTATCAAGTTCTTTAGGGTATCTCACTTTCCCAGAAAAAGATAAACTCGCCCAATGAGCATTCATTTGTGCCGTATTTTTACCGAGTAAATTTTGATAAAAACTTGCTCGTTCTTGACTGTTTTCTGGCCAGTCAGAAAGCTCAACTCGTTTACCATTAAGGCGTTTACTTTTCCCCTTATATAATTTTCTTGCCTTATGAATTGAAATTTCAGTGAATTCAGGATCAAGAGAAAAAATAACGTAATTGTCGTTAGCATACAGTGAGGTGGGTAGAATGACGAGTTTAAGTAACACAATGATAATAGCGATTTTTTTCAACTTGCATGGATTCAACAATGTTGGTGGTAAAGTCATTGGTGATCTCTCATATCATGACACTTTCTATTTGGTGAAGTAATTTTTCTTTTCTAACCGGTTTGGCAACATAGGCGTCCATTCCAGAATCATAACAACGTTGTACATCATCATCGATAATGCTCGCTGTTAGTGCGATGATCGGTGTTTTATTCAGTCCAGATGCGTGTTCGTGAGCCCTGATTTCTTCGCTTGCAGTAAAGCCATCTTTTATTGGCATCATGCAATCCATTAAAATAATGTCATAACTATTATCTTTACGATACATGTCAACCGCATCTTGACCATTGTCAGCGATATCAAAAGAATAACCTGCTTTTAAAAGCATATATGAAGCCACTTCTTGATTAATGTGATTGTCTTCAACCAATAGGATCCTTGCAGATTTGATGAGACATGGCTTAGTGATATTTGTCTGGCTAACACTAAGTTGTTGTTTTTCATTGTTTTTTATTGTATTTGAGAGTGTAATAGACTCAGTTGCAGCGAGAAGTTTCTCTTTAAGAGCCTTCATTTTAAAAGGCTTAGAAAGATAATCATCCATGCCAACATCGAAGCATTTTTGAATATCATCATCAAGTACGCTTGCAGTTAAGGCTATAATTGGGATCCTGCGCGACATATTGCGTTCTTTTTCGATGTTTCGGATCTGCTCTGTCGCCGTAAAACCATCCATGACCGGCATCATACAATCCATCAAAATAGCAGCATAATGAGGATGCTTGGTGTACATTTGAATGGCTTCTTCACCATTATTTGCTAAATCGAAGTCAAAGCCAGCTTTTGCTACGTGTAATCCAGCAATCTTTTGATTGACTAAATTATCTTCAACAATGAGCACGTTATTATTTTTCATTAATTCAGTGGTTTGTGAACTCATTATAACTTGATGACTTGCTTGGCACGTTTCAAGTGCTTTGAGTAAACGCGTTCCAAGTAAAGGAAGGAACAATACTGCTGCAATACTGTTACCAAAATCATAGTGGGTACCAAGAAATGGTCTGATTAAGCAAATGGACACGCCGCGAGATGTGAGAGTTTCAAATTGTTTTTTTAATGTCTGATTATTTTCTTGAGTTAAAACGGGAGAATTCTGGTATATCACGTCTTCTAGGATAATTATAGTAGATAGGGACTTGGTTTGCGCTATTGGTTGAGCAAGGATCGCCTCTATCGTATCGATATGCTGTGAAATGGCCACTTGGTAAAATGATAATTCAGATCCTATATATTGGCGTAGTAAAGGATTATTACAAACCAGTGTTATTGGAGTAAAGGCGTTCTTGGGTTCATAGTGCTGAATATCAATAGGTAATTGAAGATCAAAATAGAAACAGCTACCTTGTCCTTTACGTGAGTCTAATAAGATTTCCCCCCCCATGATCTCTACCAATTGTGTACTGATCGCCAGCCCTAAACCCGTGCCCCCAAATTGCTTGGTAATTGAATCGTCTTCTTGAATGAAAGGGGTGAAAATATTCTGTTGTTGTAGTTCATCAATACCAATGCCAGAATCTTGAACAGCAAATCTAATCTGGGTGTTTTCATCCGTTATATTCTGAGTTTCTATTGATAAAGTGACAGAGCCTTGTAATGTGAATTTAACGGCATTGGACATAAAATTCATCAGAATTTGGCGTAAACGATGATCATCGACCATCACTCTACAGGGAGTATTTTCACTGATGTTGACTTTTATTTCTATGCCTTTTTCTCTTGCTTTGGGTGCGGCAATAGCAGCAACATCATAAATAGTTTCACGTATACAAGTAGAACCTGGGTTGATTAACAACATGCCAGATTCAATTTTTGAAAAATCAAGTATGTCATTGATTAGACTTAACAGAAGCTGTGAAGATGTTTCTATTGTATCGAGGTAGTCTTGCTGAGTGGGGCTAAGTGCTGTATCAGCGAGTATTTCTGCAATACCAATAACACCATTTAAAGGTGTGCGTATTTCATGAGACATATTCGCCAGAAAACTACTTTTAGCTTTACTGGCTTGTATCGCTTCATCTTTGGCTTGTTCGGCGGCTTCTTTTGCAACAATGAGCTTCTCATTAGTCTGGTGTCTTTCCCATGTTAATCGCGCGACTTGTTGTGCAAATAGACTGAGTTCATCTTTTCCTTTGATCAGAGCAGAGAGCAAGGATTGATGGGCAATATCGTTTGATTTAATAAACGTTAATATGAGATTTAAGTTGTGAGTCATTTGTCGAGCAAAACTTAGCGCAAAACCAATAACCAATAACGTGAGTACAGTGATCATTGAAATGAACAGAGCACGTTGAATCTCAGCAGCATCAATGGCTTGTTCAACGTCAGATTGAAACTGAGATTTTATATTATTGCCAACGGCAAGAAGCAGCGTCAATCGAGTGGAAAGGGCGTTTAATCCACGATTTACATCTTGTTGAGTTAATGACTCAATCGCGGTCATATTGAGTAAAATACTCCGAAATTGTTGACTGGTGATAAATACCTCATTTTTAAATGTGTTAACCATTAAAGCCACTTGAGCAGTGTTAGCATTCAATGACACAAATCGTTCTAAAAAAAGTAACTGTCTCTGGCTTAACGTTTGGATCTGTTCTGCCAATTCGTGGTCATACTTTTGCATATCTTGATGGATATTGAATAAGGATCTACTGAGTTTATCTTCTTCGTTCGACCAAAACATTAACCATTCTAATTGCAATAATGCATATAGATGATGTTTAATGTCAGTATTGGAATGTTCCAGTGGTACACGTTCAATGCTCAGTAAAATTAGTTGGTATAAGTCAGCTTGCCATTCGATTGCATCGAGTTTTTCATATTGGTCATTGGCTTCTATAATCGATAATGTTGCTTCATTGAAGTTATCAATCAATGTGTTTACTGTCTGTGTGTTAGTGCGAAAAATAGCAGGAGAGAGTGTGGTAAGCTTTGCCGATAATGATGCAGTCATCTGACCTGCATTCTCAACATTGACGTGTTGAGATTCGCGATACAATAACGACACTGTTTGAAGATAGAGAGATAAGTTATTCGAACGCTCTAATTCAGACATTTGTATTGTTAGGAAATATACCTGTCGTCCAGCGAGTGTCAGTAACAGCACTATTGGTATGAGAACTAAACTAAATAATTTATTTTTTACTGATAGATTGTTCCAAACGTATATTGACATACGATGCAAATCCCTCTGCCTTGAGTGATTCATTCATTATGGCACTATTTACATAGGTTGCTTATTTTTAGATGGTTTTTTAAAGTACTCGTTAGGAAAACGAGTACTGTCTATTTGTTTTAATGATGTGGTTGTAGTTTTTTTAATTTATTGAATATAAGATTATTTTTCATAAAATAATCTTTGTTGAGCCTCGTCGTTGACGACTTAGCTTTACACGCTGTAAGCATCGATCACCAAATTGATACAAACTTAATCCCAAAAGGACACAGATAGCCCCTAAAATGAGGGATGAAGTGATGATTTCACCATTGAGGCTTGCGCCTAGCATGATGGCAAAAACAGGAGTGATGAGTGTGACTAAAGCCACTGTACTCGCCTTGAGGTTTTGCAAGATGTAAAAGTAACCAATAAAACCAATTAAGGAGCCAAATATGCCAAGATAGATAATGGCATAAATAGATTTTATTTCCCATTGTGCTATTGGTAAAGTGCCATCAAATATGATCCAAGCTAAGATGAATATTGGCGTGGAAAACATCAGTGCGCCGACAGTACTTGCGATGGGGTGGATGTTAATTTTAACCGTTTTAATTAACACACCACTTAAGCTAAACAGAAACATTGCTGTTAAAATCAGTACTAAACCTATCCAGCTATCCGACGTTAACGAGATTTTAGAGGAACACACAATTCCAAGCCCGATAAAAGCCACGACCAATGATAAAGATCGTATCGGCCCGAATGTGGGTTCATTAAGAATTTTTTGGGCTAAAAGTCCGGATATCAAAGGAGAAAGTCCAAAGATTAACGATATGGTCCCCGACATGAGATACTTGGCTGAAAAATAGCTCAATAGCATGCCACCAACAATACCAATGGATGAAAAGGCATATAACTTGAGTGCTGTTTTAGACATAGGTAATCGAATTCGAGTGATGAGTAAAATTAAGCTACCTAAAGCAAGCGCAATCAACATTCGAAGTAACACAGCCATCGTTGGGTGAACTGACTCGCTGCTCCATACAATGCCCAGTGGGGTTGTCGACCAGATAAGCACGACGGCCAAAAAAGCCACTGGCACCATTTTTGATAAAAGAGGTTGGTTTATATGCTTAACTGCGGGTTGATGTGATGCTTGTTCTGGCATGGCATTTGGCTCTCATTATAACAACATAGATAATACTCGAGGGCAATGCGGTGTTAGGATAGATAACCGCATTGCTGACTCATGCGGTTTAAAATGGTAGAAAGTCTCTTAGTTACTCCATTTTCTCCGCTGCATATTAAACCATAAGGTATTGACATTGAGTCGTACCTTATTGGTTTGTAACACATAGCAAAGAGTATAAATTTGATTCATATTTTTGATATAGACCATTAACTTACATAGAGATAATTCAGACTATAATGCGGATATTAATAACAATGTCAACCATACTTTGGGTCCTCAACAACAAAAATCAGAATAGCCTGATTTTTGTTGGTGTTGAATGATGAGAACCAGCAGTACCAATAAGTTAATTAGCTGAATTGATTCATTGTGTTATCTTTACCCGAGGCTTTTAGTGCTTGATCGCCTGAGAAGTACTCCTTGTGATCATCGCCAATATCAGAGCCTGACATGTGTTGATGTTTCACACAGGCGATGCCTTGGCGGATCTCTTGACGCTGAACATTCGCCACATACCCCAGCATGCCTTGATCGCCGAAGTACTCTTTGGCCAAGTTATCAGTCGACAGGGCCGCTGTATGATAAGTGGGTAGTGTGATGAGGTGATGAAAGATACCTGCTTCACGTGCTGAATCAGCTTGGAAGGTGCGGATTTTCTCATCTGCTTGTATGGCCAGTTCAGTGCCGTCGTAATCGATACTCATTAAGTCTTCACGCTTATAGCTCGATACATCTTTACCTGCTTGTGCCATGATATCGAAGATCTGCTGACGGAAGTTCAGTGTCCAGTTAAATGATGGTGAGTTGTTGTATACCAGTTTGGCGTTAGGAATAACGTGACGGATGGCATTGACCATGGCTCCAATTTGAGCCACATGAGGCTTTTCAGTCTCAATCCATAACAAATCCGCCCCATTTTGTAAGCTGGTGATGCAGTCGAGTACACAGCGTTCTTCACCGGTACCCGCCCTGAATTTAAACAGGCCATTAGGCAGACGTGCAGGCTTAACCAACTTATCACCACGTTTAAAGACCAGATCGCCGTTATTGAGGTTCTCTGTCACGACTTCTTCAACTTCAAGGAATGAATTATATTGATCGCCAAGATCACCTGGCTTCGAGGTCACCGCTATTTTTTGTGTTAGTCCAGCACCTAATGAATCAGTACGCGCAACAATGACACCATCATCAATACCTAGCTCAAGGAAGGCATAACGCACCGCATTGATTTTGGCAAGAAATTCAACATGAGGGACGGTGACTTTGCCGTCTTGATGACCACATTGTTTAACGTCTGAAACTTGGTTTTCAAGTTGAATACAACAGGCACCCGCTTCAATCATTTGTTTCGCCATTAGATAAGTGGCTTCTTCATTACCAAAGCCTGCGTCAATATCGGCAATAATCGGAACCACATGAGTTTCGAAGTGATCAATTTTTGCTTGAACAGCGTCTTTTTCTTTGCCGTTGGCATTATCGAGTTCACGAAAAAGACCACCAAGTTCACGGGCATCGGCTTGGCGAAGGAAAGTATAAAGTTCGCTGATTAAACTGGCAACCGAGGTTTTCTCATGCATTGATTGGTCGGGCAATGGTCCAAATTCACTGCGTAGGGCTGCCACCATCCAACCCGATAAGTAAAGATAACAACGTTTAGTGCTGAGCAGGTGCTTTTTAATGGCAATCATCTTCTGCTGACCAATAAAACCATGCCAGCACCCTAAAGACTGGGTGTATTTCGTGTGATCCGCATCGTAATTAGCCATGTCTTCACGCATTATCTTAGCAGTGTACTTCGCGATGTCTAAACCTGTCTTAAACTGGTTCTGGGCTCGCATACGAGCGACTGACTCAGGGTTAATCGCATTCCATGCGCTACCTTCTTTTTCTAATAGCGTTGTTGTGCTGTCGATATCAGCTTTATAATTTGACATGGTAAGTCCCTTCCTACTAAAAATGATTAACAATGTTTGCTTCCATTAAAAATAATAGTAATACTGAGTATAATAAGTCTAATTTATAGTGATTATCTTCGGTATTTGTTTTATGAATATATCTAGAGTCGACCTCAATCTATTAGTGTACTTTGATGTGTTGCTAAGAGAGCTAAATGTTACACGCGCGGCTGATCAACTGGGGATCAGCCAACCGGCAATGAGTAATGGATTAAAAAGGTTACGAGGACTTTTTGATGATCCTCTACTGATCAGGACCAGTAAAGGGATGACCCCAACCGAGCGAGCGTTAGCGTTAAAGCCGGTGATCCGTGAATTACTGGTTGGTTTAGAAAAAGCGATAGAACCCAAAGCGCAATTTAACCCCTTCGAGAGTGAGCAAGTGTTTCGTATGATGGCGTCAGATTATGCTGAAGCGACACTTATACCGTTATTAATCGCGCGTTTACGCAATGAAGCCCCTAAAGTTATTTTAGACATTATGACGCCCAGTGATGTGAATTTTCCTGATGTGGAGCAAGGGCGAGTGGATATGGTAATTAACCGTTTCGACAGTATCCCCCAATCTTTTCACCAAAAAGTACTTTGGAAAGATAGTTTTAGCTGCTTAATCAATCGAAATCATGATGTGTTGAAACACTTTAACTTAGCCAGTTATCTTGGTGCCCATCATGTGTGGGTCAGTAAAACTGGCATGGGGATTGGTGTTGGCATGGATCCCGATGATGTACAGAGGCTGGGCTGGGTAGATGAAGCGTTAGCTAAGATAGGGGCTAAACGGCGGATCACCGTGTTTACTCGTCACTATCAGGCCGCAAGTTCGCTGGCTGAAAGGCAAGATCTTATTGCTACAGTGCCAAGTAAGATGGCGAGGTTACAGCAAGATAATCCTCGAGTGTCGATAGTGCCTCCTCCTTTTGATATTCCGAATATTGAGTTAACGATGGCGTGGAGTCCTTTATTACAACACAACCCCGCTCATCAATGGATGCGTGAATTAATCACGCAAACCGCGAAGATGATTGACCGATTTTAATCTCAATACATGAGTAATATCATTCTAATGAATACTAATCATAAATACGATAAATTATGTCAATGATAGTCGGTGATATAAGCTTGAGTTAGCTCTATTTGCACAGCAGTGCTGTGCGGTACTCAGGTTTTATCCCCAAGTGACCTCAATCATTTTGACGCCACTTGGTGTTAGAAGCTATGCCCACGATTTTTAATTTTCCTTTTTATTATCAGTATGCTGGCATGTACTGAGTATCCTATTTATCTAGAGATGATTGATCAATTAAGGAAGCACAGCGATGATATCACGAGTTCAAATGGGTAGTTTGCAAGTAGCACAAGTGCTGCTTGATTTGGTTAATGACAAAATCCTGCCAGGAACAGAGATCTCTATTGATCACTTTTGGCGCAAATTAGCAGAAATAGTCGATGATCTGAGCCCTAAAAATAGGGCACTACTGCATAAACGTGACGAACTGCAAGCCCAAATAGATCAATGGCATGTGAGCCAAAATTTGGCTCACCAAAAGCATGATCCTATTGCCTACAAGCAATTTTTAATACACATTGGTTATTTACTCGAAGAGGGAGCTGACTTCACAATTGAAACAGAACATGTTGATAAAGAAATTGTTGAACAAGCAGGCCCTCAATTAGTGGTTCCGCTTAAAAATGCTAGGTTTGCGCTCAATGCCACAAACGCTCGCTGGGGAAGTTTGTATGATGCACTCTATGGTACCGATGCCATCAGTGAAGAGGGCGGTGCAGAGATAGGATCGGCTTATAATCCTGTTCGAGGACTGAAAGTTATCGCCTTTGCTAAGCAACATTTAGATCAGCTAGCGCCTTTGGCGGTAGGTAGCCATAGTGATGTACGTCATTATCAGATAACGAATCATCAACTGTTGGTGACATTAGCCGATGGCAGTGATACTGGCCTAATGCACCCTGAAAAATGTATTGGCTTCACTGGAGATAAACACGCTCCCTGCACTATTTTATTAAAAAACAATGGCCTCCATGTTGAAATACAGATAGATAAAGATCACCGCATCGGTAACATTGATTTGGCCAACGTTAAAGATCTTCTGGTTGAGGCTGCAGTGACGACGATCATGGATTGTGAAGATTCTATAGCCGCCGTTGATGCTGAAGATAAATGTGAAGTGTATGAAAATTGGTTGGGGTTAATGCAAGGCACTCTCACTGCTCAAGTGCATAAAGGGGGGCGAGAACTAACGCGTCAATTGAATCAAGACCGAGAATATGACACCCTGGAAGGAGGTAAGCTCATTTTACCGGGTCGCAGTTTACTGTTTATTCGTAATGTCGGCCATTTGATGACCAATAATGCCATTTTAGACAGCAATGGTGATGAGATCCCTGAGGGGATCCTCGATGGCATGATAACAGTACTTGCCGCGCTTCACGATCTACAAGGTTATCATCCCGTGCTTGCTAACAGTCGGACAGGTGCCATTTATATTGTTAAACCTAAGATGCATGGACCTGAAGAAGTGGCCTTTACCTGTGAGTTATTTACGCGTATTGAAGATGCCTTTAAATTGTCACGTTATACCATCAAGCTGGGTATCATGGATGAAGAGCGTCGCACGACAATTAACCTTAAAGAATGTATTCGCACAGCAAAAGAGCGAGTGGTATTCATTAATACCGGATTTCTTGATAGAACTGGAGATGAGATCCATACCTCTATGCTAGCAGGTCCATTTGTCCCTAAATCAATGATGAAGCAACAAGCTTGGATCAATGCCTATGAAGATTGGAATGTGGATGTTGGCTTAGCATGCGGACTTTCTGGTCGAGCTCAGATAGGAAAAGGCATGTGGGCGATGCCCGATGAGATGGCAAAAATGCTAGATCAAAAAGTCGCTCACCCTAAGGCGGGTGCCAATACTGCTTGGGTACCATCACCTAATGCGGCCAGTTTACATTCGATTCACTACCATCAAGTGAATGTGTCTGAACGTCAACAAACATTAGCCACAAGAAAACGGGCAAGTTTGGACAACATACTCACGATTCCTTTGTTTGAGCATCCTATTACACTGACTCAAGCAGAAATAGAAAGAGAGTTAGACAACAATGTTCAAGGAATATTGGGCTATGTGGTTCGCTGGATAGATCAAGGCATTGGTTGCTCTAAGGTGCCTGACATTAATGATATTGCTCTGATGGAAGACAGGGCCACATTACGAATTTCATCTCAATATATTGCCAATTGGCTCGAACATGGGATATGTAATAAAGAACAAGTCACGGCATCGCTGAAAAGAATGGCCGTGGTGGTCGATAAACAAAATACCACAGACAAAGCGTACCGGAATATGGCCCCTCATTTTGATGGTATTGCATTTAAAGCCGCTGAAGATTTGATTTTCAAAGGGAAAAGTCAGCCTTCTGGTTATACTGAGCCTCTGCTTCACGCTTATCGAATCCAAGCTAAAGCACATTAGCCGCATATCAACCATCACATTTAGGTGAATTTGCGCAGGTATATACCGGGATCTGTAAAGATTGCAAGTAAGAATGCGGTAAGCATGAAGGCAAACATTTTGAGTGTAAAGCTTGTGCTAGTTCTTGCCGTGATTTCGTTGATGGGAGAAAAAATGTAACCGCATAATTTTTATCTACTTTCAAATAATGTTAACGTTATAGTCTCAATTTCTGGGCACTAGCTTGCATCTTGGACCATGTGATCACTATGACCTCTGGAGCTTATGCTGCATTATATGAGCGTAGTTTTTTAGGCCAGTCTTTACATAAAACATGTTTTATTGAATCAATGATACATTAAAGGGACATTTGATATAAATGCTTGCGTTATCCTTGGAATATAAGTTATTTATCTAAATAGGAAAGACAGTTAATGACAAGTCGAGTTTACGTATTAGCCCAATTTAAACCTAAAGCAGGCAAAGAAGCTGAGTTGTTTGAGGTATTAAAAGCACTTGAGCCAGACTCATATCGAGAAGAAGGTTGTATTTAATATCGACTTACCCGTCAAATCGATCACCCGAATGCGACAAGGAATGAATATTCCATTGTATTTAATGAGATTTGGAAGGATCATGGTGCATGGTCTGCACATTGCGCGAGAGAGCAAATTCAGCATTTTTTTGAATCTCACGTCACGTCTCAAACAGGGCTAGTAGAAGATGTCATCGTGACAGCATACAGTGATGAAGGTGAACATTTTGATGCGCCCAATCTATAAAGTAATGGATTAACTTATTATCGTCCAATATCAAAATGGTTTTATAAAATGAAATACCAATAATGGTATTTCATTGCTTAGTATTCATCATTTACGTACGATGATTAAACATTTTATTAACAGCACAAGGAGGATCTGTTGTATCAGCTATATTACTATCCATTGAATGCCAGTATTGCACCTCACTTTATACTCGAAGAACTGAAGATTGATTTCACACTTATCATGGTAGATAGAAAAAGCAATGCACAAAAATCTGCTGATTATTTAGCATTAAACCCGGCAGGCCGGATCCCGACCTTAATTGATAATGGTTTTGCTATTTTCGAAAGTCCTGCAATTTGTATTCATTTGGCTGAAGTCCATCCAGCTTCAAACTTAATCCCTCAAATTGGCGATAAAAACCGTGCATTATTTTTTCAATGGATGATGTATTTAACCAATACAGTCCAAGCTGCACTGATGGTATATTGCTATCCTCAACAACATACAACAGATGTTAACACCCTTGAATGTATTGTCGCCGCACAAGAAAGTAGAATAACAGATATGTTTACCTTACTTGACCGTGAGCTTAAAGATAAAGATTTCCTTATTGGACAAACGATTAGTGTTGCTGATTATTTTTTATTTATGCTGGCTGTGTGGGCTGATGAGCTTAAAAATCCACCACTATCATTTCATCATTTATCTCAATATCTGCGACGATTAGCACAACGTGATGCCGTGATTAAGGTATGTGAGAAGGAAAATTTAAGTCTAGCTGATTATCAATAACCGTTAATGCCTATAGGTTAATTTAATCGGTTGCCATTTATTAAGGATTTGATGTGATTAAGAATTTTTTAAACAATATTGTCCAAGTCTGTGAAAAATCCCATGATGGAGTGGGTCCGTATGATTTGCATGAGATCTGGAGTTCAGATGATTTTAAAAGTAATATTGATTTCATTGATAGAGTCGTTATTCCTCCACATTCAACGGTAGGATATCACAAGCACGGCAATAATGAAGAAATGTATATTGTGCTTGAAGGCAATGGTCAAATGACCTTAAACGGGGAAAAAGTTCAGATCACAAAAGGTGATATGATACTGAATCAGCCATGGGGAGAGCATGGGTTAGTTAATCATTCCTCCGATAATATAGATTTATTAGTTATTCAAATTTCTCTGTAAATTACATGGCTTTAAAAATGTATTTTGAAGAAAAACAGACTTATCGAGAACTGTGAGGGAGTAAAGATGATTTTATCAAATACAATAGATGTTGCTGGTTATCGAGTCACCGAGTTTATCAGCCTCGTTAACGGCAATATTGTTCAGTCTAAACATGTTGGTAGAGATATCATGGCTGGGCTTAAAACATTGATTGGTGGTGAGATAGCAGGGTATACAGAAATGTTATCAGATGCGCGCGATATGGCAGTGCAAAGAATGATTGACGATGCGAAATTGAAAGGGGCCAATGCCATTATCAACATTCGCTTCACAACCAGTGCTATCTCCCAAGGCATGGCCGAAATTCTGGTCTATGGCACCGCTGTCGTGATAGAAAAAGAAAATCACAATTAAACGACTAAATTGTGATTGGTAAATACTTTTTATCGCTAATTTCACATTTTTAGGTTATTTTTTATTACGTAATCAATAATATAAATTTAATCGGGTTTTCATGAAAATTGCCATTTTATCTCGTAATGAGAATTTATACTCAACTCGTCGTCTCAAAGAGGCAGGTGAGGCGCGTGGTCACGATGTGGATGTTATCGACACGTTACATTGTTACATGGACATTACTAAAAGCCGTCCAGCGGTACGTTATAAAGGCGAAGAGCTGCCTTATTACGATGCGATTATTCCACGAATAGGCGCATCTGTGACTTTTTATGGCACATCCGTGGTCAGGCAATTTGAAATGATGGGCACATTCAGTACCAATGAATCTGTCGCGATCAGCCGTTCTCGAGATAAATTACGTTCATTACAATTAATGTCACGTAAAGATGTGGGGTTACCTAGAACAGGGTTTGCAAACAAACCTGATAATATCAAAGATTTAATCAAAAATGTTGGCGGCGCACCTGTGGTCGTTAAGTTACTTGAAGGCACGCAGGGGATTGGCGTGGTATTGGCTGAAACGAATAAGGCAGCAGAAAGCATTATCGAAGCTTTTATGGGGCTTAAGGCCAACATTTTGGTACAAGAATTTATTAAAGAAGCCGGTGGTGCGGATGTTCGATGCTTTGTTGTTGGTAATAAAGTCGTCGCAGCCATGAAACGTCAAGGGGCTGAAGGTGAATTTAGATCCAATTTACACCGTGGTGGCTCAGCCTCATTAATCAAACTCACCAAGGAAGAAAGGGCCACTGCCGTCAATGCTGCAAAGGTCATGGGCTTAAATGTATGTGGTGTTGATATTTTGCAATCAAGTAATGGACCGGTTGTGATGGAAGTCAACTCTTCTCCAGGACTTGAGGGGATTGAAACGGCAACAAAAAAAGATGTCGCAGGGTTAATTTTTGAATTTATTGAAAACAATACTAAAGTAAAAAATACCAATAAAACGCGCGGTAAAGGGTAACATGAAGAAACTGGTCATCGCTGGGATTGAAATATTACCCGGTGAAACTCGCCAAATTGAGATCCCCGTCGTTAAATTATGCACCAACACCGATATGTCGATGCCAGTGTATGTTGTGAGGTCAAAAAAAGATGGGCCTACTTTTTTCGTTAGTGCTGCAGTGCATGGTGATGAGCTTAACGGTATAGAGATTATTCGACGTTTAATTAATTTAAAGCGTTTTAAATTACTCAAAGGAACCTTGATCTTAGTGCCGATGGTGAATGTTTATGGCGTACTGAACCAAAGTCGTTATATGCCTGATAGGCGTGATTTAAATCGCTGTTTTCCCGGCTCAGCAAACGGCTCGTTAGCCGGGATCATGGCGCACACTTTTTTAAAGGAAATTGTCAGTCAATGTGAGTACGGTATTGACTTGCATACTGGGGCTATTCATCGGAGTAATTTACCGCAAATTAGGGCCAATTTAAATGATGAGGAAACCTTATCTTTAGCGCAAGCGTTTGCTGTGCCTGTTTTGCTTAATTCAACCTTAAGAGATGGTTCATTACGGCAAGCGGCGGTGGAACATGGCACCCGTATATTACTCTATGAAGCCGGAGAGGCATTACGGTTTGATGAGCTGTCGATTCGAGCTGGGGTTAAAGGGATCCAAAACGTATTGAGTTTTCTGGGCATGCTTGGCAAAATTCGCCGAAAAAATACGGTACTGCCTTTTATCGCCAATACCAGTGCTTGGCTGCGTGCAAATTGCAGTGGTGTTGTTTTTCAAGTAAAAAAATTAGGAGACCGTGTTAAGCAAGGGGATTGCCTGGCCAAAATCAGCGATCCTTTCGGTAGTCTATTAGGGGACATAGTGGCAAACCGTGATGGGATCATCATCGGTAATCAAAATATCCCCTTAGTGCAGCAAGGTGAAGCGATGTTTCATGTTGCGTATTTTATCGATGAGGATGACGGTGAAATAATCGAACAGCTTGAAAAATTACAGGATGACTTATTGCCTGAATACGTCAATCTTGACTGATAACAACCCTATCAAAGGCTAACCAATGCTTATTTTTAAATCGATTCTTTTAATACTCGCAATTGTTTTTATTTATATTGTTGGTAAAAAAAGTATTAACACCTTAGTTAACCGCATAGGACAAGAACGCCATGTCCCGCTTGAGCGTGTTTATTATGTCAAAAAAGTCATCATCGGGATGTGGGGCATATTAACCGCCGTAGCTTTGAGTGTTGTCGCTGGCTGGGGCTATTCAGATATCGGTTTATTCATGGGATCTATTTTTGCGGTGATCGGAGTGGCCCTGTTTGCCCAATGGTCAATATTAAGCAACATTACCGCAAGTATTATTGTCTTCTTTTTCTTTCCGTACGGGGTGGGGAGCTACGTAAAGATTTTGGATAGTGAAAACAGTGTCGAAGGAACCATTGAATCTATTACGTTATTCCATGTTATTTTACGTGGGACTGAGAATGAAATCTACACGTATCCCAATACATTAGTATTTCAAAAAACAGTTACAATAATTAATCCAGCACGAAACAAAAAAGAGATCCCAGACAATGAAGAATAAGTTAATCGTGGGGTGTTTGGAGATCTGTCACCTGCCAGAGCTGAGTATTGTTGATTTACAAGTACGGATCGATACCGGCGCTAAAACGTCTTCATTGCATGTTGATAATATTGTTCGATTTAACCAATCAGGTAAACCATGGGTCAGTTTTGATATTCACCCAGATATCTATGAAGTGGAAGACATCATTCAATGTAAAGCTAAATTATGTGACACCAGGCGGATAAAATCGTCCAATGGCGCAGTGGAAGAACGCTATATCATTGAAACCATGTTAGCGCTGGGAAATGCCAGTTGGCCTATTCAGCTGTCATTGACTAATCGTGCTGATATGAGCTATTTAATGCTGCTAGGACGAGAAGCGATGGCCGATAAGGTGCTGGTGGATCCTTCTCAAAATTATCTAACTGACCGTCCTTTAGCACCATAAATAGGGATATAACATGCTAAATGTTGAGCAAAGAAACATTTCTCTTACTTGGATCATTACTCAGCTTAAGGCTGGTGGGGTTGCACTCCCCCTTGAAGCCGGTCAATTTAATGCCGATGACTGGGCGTTTATTCTAGAAGCCATACCGGCTGAAATACGTCCGGCGTTATGGCAAGGCCTTGAGCTTGAATTGCAAAATCAGATTTTGTGGGCATTGAGAGATGATGCTAAAAATCAATTGGTTAGCCAGCTATCTAAACAAGAAATAGAAAATATACTGCAAATTGGCAGTAATGAGCAACAGATCAATGTTATCGATGCCTTGCCTGATCGGGTTGCTCATAAACTGATTAAAAAATTATCTCAAGAAACTTGTGATAATCTCACCTCGGCACTGGGCTATGGTACAGATCAACTTGGTCGTTATGTTAATCATGATGTCTATACATTAGACATTAAAACCGATGTGTCTTCTGTTTTAGAGGAATTAAAAAATACCGATTTACCGGCTTATACCGATTCATTATTGGTTATCGATGAACAAGGAAAATACTGTGGGGAATTAGAGCTAAACACCTTATTTAGTGCAGAACATGAACAAATGATCGCTCGATTATTGGCCGCTGAACAAAGTGTGTTATTAGCGCACTCAAGTTTGTTAGACGCATCCAATCATGTCAAAAATAGCGGACGTAGCATGGTTCCTGTTGTCACTGAAGAGGGCCTTTTATTAGGTCGATTTTCGTTAAAAGATGCCCTGGATATTTTTCAAGAACAATATGAAACCCAGTTATTACACATGGGCAAAGTGAACGATGAAGATTTATTTGCACCAGTACTAATCAGTGCTCGCAGGCGGGCGGTATGGCTTGGGTTAAATTTGCTCACCGCTTTTTTAGCGTCATCGGTGATAAGCTTATTCGATCAAGTGGTATCCCAAGTGGTCGCTTTAGCCGTATTACTGCCCATTGTTGCCAGTATGGGTGGGATCACAGGCAGTCAAACCTTGACATTAACGATTAGAGGGCTTGCCACAGGACAATTATCAGCGGCTAACGTCGGTATGTTAAAAAATAAAGAACTTCACATTGCTTTTTATAATGGTCTTTTATGGGCTTTGGTCGTTGCTGGGATCACATTTGCTTGGTTTGATAGCTTACTCATTGCTGGTATTTTAGCTTTTGCTCTCATTGTGAATATGTTGGTCGCCGCTTTTTGTGGTATTTCTATTCCTGTTTTGCTTAAAAAATTGAATATTGATCCCGCACTTGCTGGCTCTGTGATCCTGACGACTGTCACTGATGTGATTGGTTTTTTTGTTTTTCTAGGGTTAGCCAGCTTGGTATTTTTATAACTCATCAAACAGTGACTAAGCTGACTTATCGCCACAGTGATAGTGTATGGCATTGAAGTGAAACAGGCGAGGGGGGGATCTTGTTCGCTTCATGCGCGACCTTGAACAATATATTGATAACCAGAAATTGCGTCACCACTGATAACTTGCTCTGATATACCCACCGCTTTCTTTACCGTGTGTAGATTCAGTGACATTTATCCCGCCGTTAATTTGAAAAGCACTTGTCACATCACTGGTCAGGCCTAAGCCGACACTTATCGCATTTTCACCACGACTTTGGCCTGCAAAATCCAGTTTTTGATCAGGGTTTGCAACAAATCCTGCACTGACTTTATGTTCGTTATTTTTTCTCGCATACCAGTCATGCTCATAACGGATATACGCTTCAGGATAAATAGCATGATGTTGAAAAAGGCTAGTGAAAGTCGCGCTTAACCCGAGGGATGTAATAATAGATTGTGCATCACTGTCATCCAGTTGCAGATTCAAGTTGGGATCACCCTGCTCTGAAAAACCTTGCTGCTCAAAGTAGACATAATTAAATCCAAGCTCAGGTGATAATGACACCCAATCGTTGCTATACCAATTCGTTGTAGCCATTATTCCAGCATAAATACTATGACTTTTAAAATCAGCAGTAACGTTACTACTCGTATTAGATAATTGTACGAGGCGTGATGAACTGTGATCGCCATAAGCATAACCGAGTAGTGTTCGTAGTACCCATTGACCGACATCGGGTTGAATCATATACAAACCCAAGTGATAGGCGTCATTCGAAAAATCTTCTATCGCCCTGTCATGCTCATCCATGTCATAGCTTCCGGCAGAAACGTATACACCTAGAGTGGCTTTATCGAATGTTGCGATATCAATACCTAAAGTGAGATGTGATAAACTGTATTCAAAATTCCCTAAATCATCTTCACCTTCAACATCCCCTTTAATGTAACCTGTATCTAACCACACACCTTGGCGGGTTGTTGGTGTTGTATCTTCAATGGAGCCATTACTATTAGCTGAAAAGGCTTTATTTCTAAATTGAGAAAATACTGAATTCATTACAGCATCTGTATGTTCAAGGGCAACCGTCATATTGGATGAATAGGGTTCTGCATGAATACTGTTTAAATGGCTGGATAATTGACTATTTGTTATGCTACCAAGATTAGTTATGGTGGTCTCGTTACCATTAGTATAGTTATTGGCTAATAAATTAGCTGTATTTTGCAGGTTATTTGAGCCCGTTGCAGGTTGTAGTGTTGATGTGCTAGTGGTTTGACTTGTTCCGCCTCCGGTTGTCGTTGTGGTCGTGGTTACTGTCTGGGTAGCACCGCCATTATTAGTTGGAGTGACAGTGACTTGTGTTTGAACCGTGTTACCTGTACTTGGCTGGACAAGCGTTTGTGTGATCGTCGTTGCCTGATGAGCCGGTGTGACACTAGGGTGGAGGGCTAATGCCTGAGCGGGCAGTTCAGCTAGCTGAACACTGACCTGATTATCGGCACTGGGTGTTTTGACTTGCGCGGCAGTTAACAAAGCCGGCATATTGCCGCCTAAGGTAATGGTTGGATTATCTGCATCCGTTGTTGCACCATCCTGTAAAATGACCACATCATAGACGCCATCGCCTAACTCGCCACCTGTTGCATAGTCACTTGCGGGTAAAGTGGTACCTGCTGAGTTTAATACAATATTTAATGTGTCAAAGCCGGTGACATTTGTCCGATTAATGAAAAGTGTATTTGAGTAAGTTGTTGTTGCCGGAACTCCCGCAACGACTTCAGTTCCGTTGGGATCTATATTAGAGATAAACGTATTGTTCCCTTGCCAAATAGCTCGATCAAAATTAAATGTCATGCCTCGAGCATATTGATCGGTTCCTCCTGATTGTGTGCTGAAGCCGGGGTCAATTGTGGAACTATTATTCAGCCAAATTACTGCAACATTCTTACCAAAATCCACTGAACCTGAAATGGTTGAATCTGTAACACTTAAGGTTGAAAGGTTAGTAAAGTCAAATCCACGCCCCTTATAGGTACTGTTGCTTATATTCAGTGTGGTTACATATTGTTCGGCGGTGACCTTACTTAAGTTCACCGTCGCGTTGTCGATAAACCAAGTATCAGCTTGAAAGTTTGAAGTATTGATGGCATTGCTATCACCATTTATCGTTGTTGTGCCATTTTTAAAGCTAAAGCTACCAAAATTCGGCGTTGTAGCGCTTTTAGCTTGGCCAATGAAGGTCGCGCCGTTGCCAATATTGATGGTGTTATCCCCTTCAAAATCCACAACGCCTGCACCATTCCCGCCTATAAAACGGCTATAGGAGCGAAAAGACGTATTGTTAGCCAATGTGATAGTCGAATTTTTAATTGTAGGGTTGGTTAGCTGCAAGCTTGCATACGAACCACCAAATGTGCCGGATAAATTAACGGTGGCATTATCGATGACAGATGATTTGAATTTAGGATTTGGTGGTTCCGAGGTTAGCACCACTTGGCTTTTATCAATGGTCAGTGTTGAGCCACTGCCCATGCTGAGATCACCATTGAATTCGTTAAAAATATCAGTGCCATTTGCTATGGTGAGGTCACTGCCAGCTGCAATATTCAAGGATGTTGAATGATCCCCTACCGTTGTGTTATTCCAGGTAGCGGTAGCAATATCGATAACATTACCAGCCCCCATAACATTGATCTCGTGATCACCAAGAAAGGAGAGTTCACTGGGAGTATTACCACCACCAGTGATCCGTCCCATAGTGAGCTTTGAAGAATTTAAATTAATCGCATCGTAAATCAGCAGCTCAGGCATAGCATTAGGGACGCCCACTAATGCTGCTAAGTCTTTATCGTCAGTCACTTGTAAATGAATGTTATCTAAATTTAAGGTTCGCAGGATGTAGTCATGCCGATGAGTATCAGTAGGAGGAGGAGAAATGCCAGCTCTGACAGCGACCATGTTAAAAATCTCTGTATTCGAATCGGTCCCTTCGACGTAAAAATTTTGTAGATATTTATATCCAGGTAGACGGCCTGAGTCGATACCGCGGACATCGACATAAAATGCGTCATTGAATTTAGCAGAATAGCGCACGCCATCATAGTCGCCCGTTAGGTTGCCCAATAGGTGGTTGAGATTGAACTCACTAGTGCGATTCACCTCCCATAAAAACGTTTTACCAACAAAGTTTGCGTCTGCGGGCACCGGCTGCCTATCATCCATATTGAGGGTAGTGGCTTGCACCTGATTTAATGTTAATGCCATGCCTAAAGCTGCAGCTACACGTGATAATTTCATCTTTTCCTCCTGATGACGTATCAATCCTGAACTGCCAGCTTGTCATTGTTTTTAAATAAAAAGCCATCAAGGGTTACCGTAATGTTAAATAATAGTGTGCTCATTAATAAAAATACAATTTGTTAATATCGGGGTAATGAATAAACGGACACATTTTAGCTACATTAGCGACAATGTACTGATGCTAGTGTATCTGTCATGTGTTGGCTTGAATTATTAATTAAGGCTTTGATTTTTAATAAACTAATAGGTGTTTTTTTGCGATAAAACAGACATTGCATTCTGACTGATTATAAGCAATTTATAGGCAGTGTGTAACACTCAAAGAACACTAGCCCGTTTAATATACGTACAAAAAACAACTTGCATTTTAATCGTTAGCTTTCTAAAATCGCGCACCGAATGACGCCAACATATGAATCACTTACTTAGTCAGCTATCTTAGTGCGCTAAGGATGTATTAAAGAGGTTTTTGTGCAAGATTTAATGGCTCTTATCAGTTTGTTGTTAACCCATAAACTGTTACTAACAGCATGTATTATTATTTTAATATCAGCAATTAAGCGTTTTATTATTTATAAAATTCGTGGTGATGTGAATTTTTTGAGTGAGTCCCAACGTAAATGGATGTCGCGAACCAAAAATGGCACTTTCATTCTACTTGTCACGATCTTGTTTATCTTGTGGCAAACCGAAATTAATAAATTTGCTTTATCGGTCACCGCCATTGCTATTGCTATTGTGGTTGCCTCGAAGGAAATTATTCTCTGCTTTACGGGCTCCATTCAAAGAGCCAGTTCAAAATCATTCGTGATCGGTGATTGGATCGAAGTGGGCGCTTTATGTGGAGAGGTCATTGAACATAATTTAATGGCCACCATGATCCAAGAAATAGACTTACATCATGGCCAGTATCATTACACTGGAAAAACAGTGACCTTCCCGAACAGTACTTTTTTTACCCACGCAGTCAAAAATCTCAATTTTATGAAGCGTTATGTGTACCACAACATTACGATCACTTTGGTTGAGTTCGTCAATTTATACCCATTATTTGCGCCACTATTATTGAAAATAGAACAACATTGTGAAGATTTTCATGAAGTGGCAAGGCGTTATAATAATATTATAGAAAAGCATGCAGGCGTTGATTTACCTGGGCCAGAGCCGCACATTCATGTCAGTAGTGGGGTTACCGGAGAGCAGCATGTACACATTATGATTTTTTGTCCCACAGAGCGAGCCTCTCATTTAGAGCAATTAATTCGTCAAGATTTTATGTTTGCCTATCATGAGTCATTTGGGAAATCACCCAGCCCAACACGAGTGGATGCATTTGATGGACGACAAGCTGATGCTTATGTATCAACATGAATTTAATCAATGTTGTGAGATACTCACTCACGTAGGGTGAGTGAGTATCATCATCTAGTGATATTAATTATCGCTGTATTTGTTGCCGTAAAAGCTATCGAGCAAGATTTGTTTGAGCTCTGAGATCAGTGGATATCTAGGGTTAGCCCCTGTGCATTGATCATCAAAGGCATCTTCGGCTAGTTCGTCAAGTTTAGCCAAAAAATCCGCTTCATTGACGCCAGCTTCTGAAATAGAAGCAGGGATCCCGATGGTGTCTTTGAGGTGATCGATAGCGTTAATGAGAGCGTCGACTTTCTCTTCATCAGTATCACCAACTAAGTTTAGGTGGTCGGCAATTTTAGCATAACGACAAAGTGCTTTAGGACGATCATATTGACTAAAGGCGGCCTGCTTAGTGGGCATATCTGTTGCGTTGAAGCGAATAACATTGCTTATCAGCAGTGCATTAGCCAAACCATGAGAAAGGTGGAACTCTGCGCCTAGTTTATGGGCCATTGAGTGACAAACACCCAAGAATGCATTCGCAAACGCAATACCAGCAATGGTTGCAGCATTATGCACTTTTTCCCTTGCTACAGGCGCCGCAGCCCCTAAGTGGTATGAATCTGGCAGGTATTTGAACAGTAAATCGAGCGCTTGCAGTGCCTGCCCATCACTAAACTCGTTAGCCATCACGCTGACATAGGCTTCTAACGCATGGGTTACCGCGTCGATACCACCAAACGCGGTGAGCGATTTAGGCATATTCATCACCAGATCAGGATCGACAATTGCCATATTGGGCGTTAGCTGGTAATCAGCAATAGGGTACTTCATTCCCGTTTTCTCATCGGTAACAACGGCAAAAGGAGTGACTTCAGAACCAGTACCTGATGTGGTTGGGATCGCCACGAGTTGTGCTTTTACACCTAATTTGGGGAACTTATAGATACGCTTACGGATATCCATAAAACGTAAGGCGAGATCGGTAAAGTCAACAGTGGGGTGCTCATAAAGCACCCACATTATTTTAGCGGCGTCCATCGGTGAGCCGCCCCCTAAGGCGATGATCACATCGGGCTTGAAACTATGTGCGACCTTGACTCCTTGCTTCACAATCGCCAAGGTTGGATCTGCTTCAACTTCATAAAATACCTCAGTTTCTAAGCCTTGTGCTTTGAGAATTTTTAAGGTTTCATCACAGTAGCCGTTATTAAATAAGTATTTGTCGGTCACTATCAGCGCTCGTTTTTTATCACTAAGTTCTTCAAGTGCGATAGGCAAACTGCCACGACGGAAATAGATAGATGAAGGAAGTTTATGCCACAACATGTTTTCAGCCCTCTTGGCGACCATTTTCTTATTGATAAGGTGACTGGGTCCGACATTTTCAGAGATAGAATTACCGCCCCACGAGCCACAACCTAAGGTGAGTGATGGGGCGAGTTTGAAGTTGTATAAATCGCCGATACCGCCATGTGATGCAGGAGTATTGATGAGGATCCTCGCTGTTTTCATGCGAAAACCAAATGCAACCACTCGATCCGTTTGTACATCTTGATCTGTGTACAAGCCTGATGTATGGCCAATTCCGCCTAATGTGACGAGTGCTTCAGCTTTGTTTAACGCATCTTCGAAGCTACTGGCGCGGTACATAGCAAGTAGTGGTGAAAGTTTTTCATGGGAAAATGCTTCAGTATCTGAAATATCGTCAACTTCACCTATCAAGACCTTAGTCCGTTTCGGCACAATGATCCCAGCCATTGCAGCTATGCTAGCGGCACTTTGCCCGACAATATCGGCATTTAATCCGCCGTTTTTCAAGATAACGCTTTGCATCGCCGCCGTTTCATCTTGACTTAAAATATAGCCGCCATGATCTGCAAAGCGTTCCTTAACAACATCATAGATTTCATCAAGTACAATAACCGCTTGCTCTGATGCACATACCACACCATTATCAAATGTTTTTGACATTAAAATGGAGCTAACGGCACGCTTAATATCGGCAGTTTCATCGATAACAATCGGTGTATTACCTGCTCCCACCCCGATGGCTGGCTTACCTGAAGAGTAAGCCGCCTTTACCATACCGGGGCCGCCAGTGGCCAAAATTAGATTAATGCTATCATGTGTCATCAATTGATTTGATAACGCAACACTGGGTTCATCTATCCAGCCAATGATGTCTTGAGGCGCCCCTGCTGCAACTGCAGCATTTAGCACGATTCTAGCGGCGGTTGTCGTAGATTCTTTCGCTCGAGGATGAGGTGAAAAAATGATGCCGTTGCGGGTTTTAAGGCTGATAAGGGCTTTAAAAATCGCAGTCGAAGTGGGGTTGGTTGTCGGCACGATACCGCAAATAATACCAACGGGCTCGGCAATGGTGATGGTGCCGAAGGTGTGATCTTCACTTAAGATCCCACAGGTCTTTTCATCTTTATATTTATTGTAGATGTATTCAGAGGCGAAGTGATTCTTTATCACCTTATCTTCAATCACTCCCATAGCGGTTTCTTTGACAGCCATCTTGGCGAGTGAGATCCGCGCATCTGCCGCCGCTAATGCTGCGGCTCTGAAAATTTTATCAACTTGTTGTTGAGTAAAATTGGCAAATTCTGCTTGAGCATTTGCGACTTTCTGTACGAGGAGATTAAGTTCTTGTTCGTTTGTTACTGCCATCATGCATATCCTTGAAAAAATTTAGCGAAATGATTTTGGCTAAACATTCTCTATGAAGTAAAATAACATTCAAATATGACTATAGACCGTGATCTTTAGCACACTTTTGCGTGTAAATGTAATTGAATAACGATATTAATGACTCGCTTAGATCATTTAAAGGGGGAGGGTAAATACATAACATCAAAATGGGTGCTCCTAAATGGTGAAAATAGACGACATTATTTCATTTTTAGCGTGGTTAACCATGAGGTAAACTAGCACCTTTTTTAGGAGCAGATATAATAAAAATTAATCATGATTAGGTTTGTCATTACGTTGAGGATATCAAATTGGATTTAACATTGTACGTTAAATTTTTTCTAGGCTTAGTTGCCATTATTAATCCGATTGGATTATTGCCAATATTTGTTAGTCTAACCAGTCATCAAACAGATACCGAACGCAATCATACTGGGAAAGTGGCTAACTTTGCTGTGGTTGTTATCTTGTTGGTGACGATTATTGCAGGGCAACATATTCTGAATATGTTTAGCATTTCTTTATCTGCTTTTCGTATTGCTGGTGGTTTTTTGATTGCGATCATTGCCATGTCAATGCTTCAAGGCAAACTTGGTGAGGTGAAACGTAATCAAGAAGAAGATCGTGAATCTTCGGGGATGGAGTCTGTTGCCGTGGTTCCCCTTGCACTGCCTTTGATGGCAGGTCCAGGTGCTATCAGCTCTGTGATAGTTGCTGCTGCAGAGCATAATACATTAACCAATCTGATTGGTATGTCCATCACCGTTATTATATTTGGTATCATCAGTTTCGTGTTGTTTAGGATGGCACCGATAATTTTTAAAGTGCTGGGCAAGACTGGGATTAATGTGATCACCCGTTTAATGGGCTTGCTTATGCTGTCGATTGGCATTGAAGTGATTGCAGCGGGATTTAAAGGGTTATTTCCAAGTTTAATAGGCTGATGTCATATTGAAATAATCTCAGTCTTTTAAAGGAGGAGATTATTTCATATCGACAATAAATGTAGGCGGGCTATATGATGCACATAAAATCACAGTTCTCTGCTTAATTCTATCATTGAGCCCATTTTTGGACTAAATAAATGTTGATGTAATCTTGAGGCAAATTCATCGGTCATACCAGAGATATAATCAGCGATGACACGATGACTGTTTAATCCTTCAGCGGTCACACGGCGCCAACGTTCTTGAGTGTGTGCTGGCAGTAAACGTTCAGGATCTGACTCAAACGCCTCAAATAATTCCATCACAATCTGCTGTCCTTTGTATTCTAGCATTTGTATTTCAGGTTTACGTATCACATGTTTGTACACGAATTGTTTTAATACCTCTAACGCCTCAGCAAAGTGTTTATCCAAACTTGCATTGAAGCGCAGCAAAGGTTCAGTCAATGCCTCGTCCTCAAGTAAATCGATGGCAGTGACAAAGCCATTGACCAAGGTGCCAATCGCGTCTTTTCTCAGGTGGTGATGATGAGAGAAAAGTTTATCACCTATTACGGCAAACTCCTGACTAATCCAGCTATCTTCACTTATTTTTAATGCATTCTCGACATCGTGCTGCCATTGGTTGGAGGTGACGATACCCATAACAATGGCATCTTCAAGATCATGTACCGCATAAGCAATGTCGTCAGCTAATTCCATAATGGAACAATCAAGCGATTTATAACCTGTGCGTCTATGTTGACCTGCGCAGACGACATGACTTTGCTGGAACAGTGCTCTGTCTGTGTGAGATAACGGCGCGAGCACCCACTCTAGAATCGCGCTATCATCATCGAAAATACCTTTAACGGGTGTCCAGTCGGTAGGTTTGAGTTGGCGAAAGTTGGTGATCTCAACGGGCTTAATTTTATGATGTAGCGATGAATAAAGCGCTGGATACTTAAGGATACCAAGTAAAGTTCGACGGCATAAGTTCATGCCGTAACATTCGGTATAGGGTTCTAACCCAGTGAGAATTCTAAATGTTTGACCATTACCTTCAAACCCTCCATGATCACGCATCATGTAGTTTAATGCGACTTCACCACCATGACCGAAAGGCGGGTGACCAATGTCGTGGGCTAGACATAATGATTCAATGAGACTCATGGAATCAAATAAATCAAGATGATCAGTTTGCTTTAATTTGAGTTGGGCACGGATCCCAGTGCCAATTTGAGACACTTCGAGTGAATGGGTTAATCGAGTACGATAAAAATCATTCATCCCCACCCCCAAGACTTGGGTCTTTGCTTGCAGTCTTCTAAACGCAGCAGAATGTAGTATTCTGGCGCGATCTCTTTGATAAGGACTGCGATGATCATTACGTCGCTTTTTATCCTCGGTTAGACGTCGTTCATGCCATCGAGAGACTGTCATGATTATCCTTATTTTATCATTGGTTAAAGTAACTTATTAATGTCATCCAAGCTGAGCTTGAAACTGGGTACATAGCAGTCGATGAAATATTTAACTGCAGGATCTGGATTGTCATTCAGGGATTCAATCAAGCGTTTTCTGGCGGTATTAAACTCACTATTACCTGCACGAAGTTCTTCCAGACATTTTAAAAAAGCACAAATGGTGTCAGCAGATTTAACCAGTATTTTATAGGTGGGATCGGCATATTTACTGGTTAACAGGGGCTGGTATTGTGATGTAAATTCATCAGGCACCATGTCAAGTAATCGATGTTCTGCAATCGACTCTATCTTCTTATATTCAGCTTCAATTTCCTTGTTGAAATATTTAACGGGAGTGGGTAAATCACCGGTTAATACTTCACTGACATCGTGAAAAATTGCCACGGTTGCCGCTCTATCTGGACTGAGTTCCGTTCCAAATTTTTGATTGCTAATAATGGCGAGTGAATGTGCAACCATGGCCACTTGTAGTGAATGTTCTTGGACATTTTCGCTACGGATATTATACATGAGTGGCCAGCGTTGAATTAATTTCATCCTAGCAAGGTGGGCAAAGAGGTGACTCATGATAGGCTCCTATTTTTACTGATATAATATGATGTTACATTATCACAAGCGATCCTCGATAAGACAAATAAATATGCTAACGAAAGAAAAAAGTCACCCTTTAATAGGATTACTTGCACTGTTCATGAGCGTGTGTCGAGGTTAATTGTTATGATGTGCGACTATGTTGGCACCCTGAGGCAATAAATGAAACTTACGCGACATTCGGTTAAATTTGGTTATCTTCAAGGTCTATTTTTTGGCCAAACTGCTCAATTATGTGAGCGAGGGTTAACCATTGATGGTCAACTTTATCTTTATCCTAACTTAACCAAACGGGTTGAAATAGAAGAAGGGATGTTCACTCGTATTTTGGTATGGGGGGAAAACAGGTTTTATTTTTTTCGTTCCATGAGCACCCGCTTCTTATTTGACCATGCTGTAAGTAACAGAATGCTGTTTTGGAAAAGCGATTATTTGGCGATCTTTAACGAATTAATGGATAATATTGGCAAATTTGATCGACAAATAAGCCAGCATCAAGCGTATTTACGTCACAGTGACTGTGCACAACTGATAAAACAATATCACCGACATTCAACGTCATTTACGCTAAACAAATGTTTTGTACAATTAGGTTTCGATGCCAGTCTGCTTCATTGTAATTTGGCTAAATTCATTAAACAACCTACGCATTTTACTGATAAATATAACCAATGGTGGTTGAGCCAGCAGCTCACCATGCATCAAGCGTTATTTGATACTGTAGAAGATAATCCATTAACCTCCTTGCAGCGTCAGGCTTGCATTATCGATGAGAATAATACCTTAGTGATTGCTGGGGCTGGAACGGGTAAAACCAGTACGATGGCCGCTAAAGCCGCTTATTTAGTTAAGCAAGGTTTGGCCAAACCTGATGAAATATTGATGTTAGCCTATGGTAAAGACGCCAAAATGGAGTTAGCGCAACGGGTTAACACTAGGGTGGGATTAGAGAAGGTTAAGGTGAGTACTTTCCATGGGTTAGGCCAAGAGATTATCCAATGCTATTCAAAGCCATCAAAGCAACTGTCATTTTTAGCCACTGACGAAAAACGGTTTATTCAATTTGTTGATGAGCAAGTTGATGCCATTGTTGCCGATCCTAAAATGGCGGATCCTGTTGCTGATTATTTTGGCCGCTACCTTTATCCACATGTAAACGAGCTGGATTTTACCACTCATGATCAATATCGAACTTACCTTAATCATAATCCAATACGCGCACTTTCAGGGGATCGCGTGAGCTGTTTTGATAAATTGACTATCTGCAATTACCTCTACACCCACGGGATTAAGTTTGAGTATTCACCGGGTTATCATTTTCCTGTCAGTGAGCCGAGTCAAAAGGCGTATCAAGCTGATTTTTATATCCCAGCCTTAGATGCTTACCTAGAACATGTTGCTACCGATGAACAAGGTCATACACGAACTGCTATGAATAACGCGGCGTATAAAAAAAGTAGTGAATGGAAAATGGCTATTCATAAGCAGCATAATACGCATTTTTTACAGACGTTCAGTTGGCAAGCTGACAAAGGCATACTGGAGCAAAGCTTGGAAGCGTTATTGTGTCAGCGATGTGAAGAAATAGGCCTTGCAGAACAAAAATTTTTTATGCCTCTCTCTCCTGAGGAGGTGTTTGTGCAGGTCAAAAAATTGGGTATTTATCGTAATGTAAACCGATTAATGTCGAGCTTTTTAACCTTGTTTAAAGGGTCTGATCTTGTGTTACAAGATCTTGAATTAATGAAGGGTAAAGCTGCAAATAATCAAACGATAATGCCTTATCATCAGCTGAGATGGAAAGCATTTTTATACCTGTTCAATTGGGTGGTTGAACGTTATGAGCAACAGCTTAAGCTGCATAATACATATGACTTTTCCGACATGATAAATCAAGCCATTGAGATAACGAGTAAGGTTGATTTCCATGAAAAAACAGTCGATCGTTTTCGTTTTAAATACATCATGGTTGATGAATTTCAGGATATTTCTGCGGAGCGGGCAAAACTGGTTATTCAATTGAGGGATGCTAGCGCAGGTTGTGCTCTGTTCTGTGTGGGGGATGATTGGCAGGCCATTTATCGCTTTACTGGCAGTGATCTCAACTTAACGACGTCTTTTGAAGAGACATTTGGTGCCACTAAAGTGGTGACTTTAGATAAAACGTTTAGATTTAACGATCGAATTGAACAGGTTGCCTCTGCTTTTATTCAAGCAAATCCAGCACAAAGAACAAAAAACCTAACCACTGAGCGTTACAGTATCAATCCGGAAGTGTATTTGTTGAACAATAAAAAGCGGGTGGCGTTACAGCAAGCCTTTGACAAAATCATTTCTATTCTTGGCTCGAAACACGCAACTGTCATGGTCATTAGTCGTTTTAAAGCGTCATTACCAGAGTTAACCACCTGGAGAAAACGCCATACACAATTGAGCATTTCTAGCTTATCAGCACATGCTGCGAAGGGGAAGCAGGCAGATTTTGTGATTGTGATTGATGTTAATGATGATAAATTTGGTTTCCCTTGTAAGATAGACAATGATCCCATTCTTGACATGTTACTACCAGAACCTGATGGGTATGCCTACAGTGAGGAGCGTCGCTTATTTTATGTTGCTTTATCACGTGCGAAAAAAAGCGTGTTTATTCATGCTGAACTCAATAAAGAGTCAATCTTTTTTAAAGAATTAAGAGCGTTAGATACTGACATTACTTATTGCTAAGCGTCAGCTTATCTTCTTCTATGATGTCTTCAAGTAACGAAAAATCAAATAGAGATTCTGCTGTTATTTCTTGTTTCAGTTCAAACATCGCTTTAGTTGCTCGACGTTTGACTGAGGTCGGTGCTGGTCCTTTAAAGAACGTCAATATCTCATTGACAGCATCATTCAATGGGACCTTCGCAGCCAAAGCATCATTGGCGGTTTTGTAAATAAAAGCATTGCTTAATCGAGAGTCATAGGTTTCCATGTTGATCCCTTCAGAGTCGACAATGTGTTGAGATATTAAGTGATTATTTTTCTGGTTATACCAAGCTCTCAGTAATTTTTCATGCTGAAATCCTGTTTTTTTTATGCTTTGTTAAAGTTATAGAGTAGCTGACTCAATAGAAATTCAAATCAATTTCAGTGTATAGGTAAATTGATATCATTGTTCTCAAAAGCGTTAATTAGTGTTTTAGGGTCTGTTTATCTTTCGAGCTTTAATATTGCTCAATCTCAATGGATTTAGTGTAAGGCGTCGGATGATGCGACTTAATGGATTAAGTAAAAAGCCCGGAGTCTTTTTTGATAGCCTTGCTTTATCTTGTCTTTGAGGCAAGCTAATGCATTATGACTATACTTACAGCATTGGAAATGATAATGATTCTAGCAATAAAATCGAGGTGCGTAGTATGGCGATTGGGGATAACTCAGCACAAGAAAGTGGCGAGAGTAAGGTCGATATGGATGCCATGGGAGAATTTTTTGATGATTTTAAGAATGCCCATCAATCCTGTGATTCGGTATTAATAGACTTAGAAATCGACCCTAAAAACGATGCCCTCCTTAATTCTCTGTTTAGATCGATCCATACGATTAAGGGGAACTTAATTTATGTGGGGTTAAAAGATCTCACCCCTTTGATCCAGAGCGTAGAAGATCTCTTGGATGCTATCCGCAAAAAGCACGTCGATTACGATAGCCTCTTATGTGATATTATTTTACTGACATTAGACAGAACTGAGAACATGGTTCAATCAAGCATTAACAATGTTCCCAGTGTGTTGTCAGACAGCGATATTGATATCTTATGTGTCAATATCAGCTGTATTGCCGATGTTATTCCCGAGGATAGAATTGAATACATTAAAACGTGTTTGTTCATTCTCGACCCTAACACCCGTCTTAATAAGCCAACCAGCACTGAAATGTTACCGCCAGTGTGCCTGAAAGAGTCTCAAGCGCAATTACAAGAGAAAAGCGCAGCAACGCAAAGAGAACTCTTGGTTAATACTGATTACCTTGTTAGTGATGAAGCGGTTAGCCATAAACAAATTAATGATGTACTTGAAGAATATAATGTCGATATTGATGAGGACATTAATTTCTTTAAAAGTTTAAGCTCCCCATTAGAAAATCGCTCTTTTTATTGGAAAGGGCGCACACTGCGTTTATTAATATTAGCTTTAGCCATGAATGAAAATTCGGGCAAGCGTGTTAATGTCACTCAGTTGACGGCGGCAGTGTTAATGCATGATATTGGGATGTCATTTTTGCCTTGGTCTTTGATTGTCAATACTGGTGCATTGAGTGAACAAGAAAGGCAAGCATTGCATCGCCATCCTGAATTAGGCTATCAATTATTAAAAGAATCTAACAAGTGGATGGCAGCGGCGCAAATGGTTCTGCAACACCATGAGCAAGTAGACGGATCCGGTTATCCGAATCAATTAACAGGTGATCAGATTTGCGATGGAGCGAAGATCCTCGCCATTGCTGATACCTTCGATGCGCGATCTCATGAACGCGCCCACCATACGTTACTCAAACGGCCATTGGTTCGTACCATGAACGAAATCAATAACTTTTCAAAAACACAATTTGACCCATTTTGGGTTGAGGTCTTTAATCAGGTAGTGCGAGGGGTGGGTAAAGTCTAAGAATGGCATATCATTGCTGCAAACGCGGTGTGAATGCAGCGGTTATGATAACTTTATTTGGTCACATTCACTTTGAATCCGCAACAGGCGCATAAGATTTAACCCAGGCTTCAAACTCCTCTGCTGGTAAAGGTCGACTGATTGAATATCCTTGGATAGAATCACACAGTTCATGTTGCAAAAATTCTCTTTGGGCAAGGGTTTCTACGCCTTCAGCAATGACATTCATACGCAATTTATGCGCCAATGCAATAATGCCTGATGTGACGGTCGCACTGTCTTCATCATCAGGAAGATTACTGATAAATGAATAATCAATTTTGAGCGTGTCTACCGGAAATTTGGTCAAATAACTCAGTGACGAATAACCGGTTCCAAAATCATCAATAGCCACAGAGATGCCTAATTCTTTTAAGCCGTTAAGCAGCTCAAGGCACGCTTCAGATTCAACCGCCATGACACTTTCTGTCATTTCCAATTGAATATATTTTGCGGGCAGTTCGTGTGTGTTAAGGCATTGCTTGATGTGGGTGAGTAGATCCGTTTCTTGCATTTGCTTGCCAGAGAGGTTGATGGCAATAAATTCGATATTAAGTCCTTTATTGAGCCATTTTTTCATCTGTTGGCAGCTGCTATTGAGCACCCATGCACCTAAGGCTAAAATTAAGCCAGATTCTTCAGCTAAAGGGATAAATTCATCCGGTGGCATTAATCCCCGTTCCGGATGATTCCATCTGACTAAGGCTTCAACACCGATTAATTTACCACTATTGAGTTCAATTTGAGGCTGGTAGTGTAAAGTTAATTCATCTTTATCAATGGCTTGACCTAAATCTCGTTCAAGTTCAATTCGGCGGACAAGTTCAGCTTCCATACCATATTCATAGAATTGAAACTGATTCCCCCCGCGGGACTTTGCACGGTACATGGCGGTGTCGGCATGTTTCATTAAGGTGTTAATATCTTGGCCGTCAGAGGGGAACACCGCGATCCCCACACTTGCAGGTGCGCTAACGGCTTTATTTTGAAATGTAAATGGTTCGGCGAGCAATTTACAGATTTTGTTAGCGACTTTGGCTGCGATAGCAGACGTTTTGATGTCTTCTAATAAAATGGTGAATTCATCTCCACCTAACCTAACAACCAAGTCATCTGTTCTGACGCAATGGGTGATGCGCTTGGCTACGGCCTTGAGTAACATATCTCCCACGTCATGACCTTGGGTATCATTGATAAATTTAAATTTATCTAAATCGATAAACATAAGGGCTAACATGGTTTTATTTGACTTACTTCGGTTTAGACCCTCGGTGAATTTCTCCATAAATTGGGTGCGATTAGGCAAATTTGTCAGGGGATCATGGTAGGCAAGCTGGTGTATATTTCGTTCGGCTTGAGTCGCGCGAACCAGATGAGCCACCCGTTTTTTCAACACATGCAGGTTGACGGGTTTAGGAATAAAGTCCGTGGCACCATGTTCGAACGCCATATTGATAATGGCTTCATCGTTAGAGGCTGTGAGCATTAACATTGGCGGCTTAAATGTGGATTGCAGTTTTAAAATGAGGCTCATGGCTTCAAAGCCATTCATCTCATCCATCATGGCGTCCATTAGAATCAAATCGGGCATTTTTTGTTCACATTTTGCCAGTGCGATTGCGCCATTAGCTGCTTCTTCAATGTAGTAATTATCTTGTTCTAGACAGCCCTTAAGGCTTAATCTGGTGCTTCTATCATCATCAACAATTAATACATAGGGATGCCCCGGTGTGACATTTTTCGAAGGGATGACCTTGTCCACCTCAGGGGATTGTTGATTGCTGACCCCATTGACCTCATCATTTAACGAGGCTACAACCTGAATAAAATCTTGTTTGAGTTGATGAAGCAAGTTGCGTTGTATGGCTTGAGTTTGCTCATCGGCGGCGATTTGTAGTGTATTTGAGATAGCGGCGAGTCCATTAGCGCCCAATGTGGCTGAACTTCCTTTAATAAGGTGGCTTAAATCGCGTATTTTTTTACTATCTTGCTCTTCTATTGCGGCTTGTAATTGGATGATACTTTGTGGCGTGTCTTCCAAATATGCACGGACCAACAGAATAAAGGTTTTGCCTGTTTGTTGACGCAAGTGTTCCATGACCGAGTGGTCGACGCTCGCTTGCTGATCTTCAGGTGGATGCGCCATTAACGAAGTATTTTGATCACTTTCACTGTCAGACATTAGGCTTGATTTATTGTTAGCGCTTGCCGATTGGTGCCATTTATCCAGTTTACTTTTTAATGAGGCGACACTGACAGGCTTAGCGAGAAAATCATCCATGCCAATTTTTAAACAGTGCTCTTTGTCACTCTCACTGACATCGGCTGTCATGGCGATAATGGGAAGATGTTCACCATCAAGTTCACCTTGCCTAATTTTTTGGGTGGCTTCGTAGCCATCCATAATGGGCATATGACAATCCATAAAAATCATTTTGATGTCGGGATCGGGTAACAATTGCAATGCCTCTTGACCGTTGGAGGCGATGATAGGCAGATAGCCCAGCTTTTCCAGCATAGCAATGACAACATATTGATTGGATTTATTGTCTTCGACGACTAAAATGTCCCCCTTACTGTGTTCTATTTGTAAGCTCGTATCTAACTCTTCAATTGGCATGTTTGATGCGAATGCGTCACTTGGCGAATGAGATAAAAGTGAGGTGATGGCCGCAAGGAGTTGTTTATCACTTAATTCAAGAGGCAAATAATACCGTTTTGATTGGGTAGGCTGAGGCTGTCGCCATTGGGGCGTCATGATGATTGTTGGGGGTTGCTCGTTGGTCGGTATGTTGCTGAGCGCCTGATATGCGTTAGCATTATGATGCGTCTCTGCGTTATAAATAATAAAGAGTGAGTAAGCCGGTAAGTTCGCGGTGACTTGATAGAGTTTTTCTAACGCTTGGTCCATGTTATTGACAAGGGTAAGTTCGTATCCAAGCGTTGTTAATTTTTCATGTATAGTGGGTATGTTAGCGTCATTTTTTAAGATTAATACCTTAGGGCTTGCAGGAGATAGACCTTGCTGGGCACCTTGTCCTCGATATGGATCGCAGTTGAGAGTTAGGGTCATCCAAAAATTACTGCCACTGTCTACTTGGCTTTCTACTCCCATTTCACCGCCCATTAACCCCACCAGTTGACGCGATATAGCCAGTCCTAATCCCGTGCCACCATAGAGACGAGTGGTAGAACTATCAGCCTGAGTAAAGGCTTGGAAAATGGCACGTTGTTGTGACTTTTTAATGCCTATTCCTGTATCCATGACTTCAAATTTTAACTGTATATGTTGTGTATTTACCTCTAAAACAGTGACATGAATCGATAAACAGCCATATTCGGTAAATTTGATGGCATTGCCCACAAGGTTAATCAAAATTTGACTCAATCGATCAGGATCGGCTTGTACGGTTAGTGGTAATCTAGGGTCGAGTTCAGCACCAAGTAACAAGTGTTTTCCTTGTACTTGTACGCTCAGTAGTTCGATGACATCTTGTACAAGTGTTGCGATATTAACGCTGTCGAGATGCAGTTGCACTTTAGCTGACTCTAATTTACTGAAATCGAGAATATCGTTAATTAACCTCAGCAGATGTTCACCTGAGCTTCTGGCTATTTTTAGGTAATGCTGCGCTTTAAGTTGCACACCTAGGTTTGAGATCAACTCCATCATACCGAGTATGCTGTTCATGGGCGTACGTAATTCATGACTCACACTGGCAACAAATTGCCCTTTGAGCAGAGCTGATGCCAGTGCGCTGTCTCTTGCACGTTCGAGTTCCTGTTGACGGGCTTGTAATTCATCCATCATGGTATTAAATGCTTTTTCCATGTGAATAATATCGCTTGGGCCTTGCAGCTCTGCTCGTATGTCGTATTGACCATTCTCAGCTTCTAGCATTCGATCTGATAGAGATTTAATGGGCCTGGTGACCCTATTGGTTAACCAAAGCAAAAATATTAGCAGTAATAAGGCCAGTAAACTCGAGGTGATAAGGTTCGTCAGCAATATATCTCGACTCATCGCATCGAGATTTAGCTTGCTTTTAATGACGTGAACATAGCCAATATGTTCAGGTGCTGTTTTATCAATTTTATCGGTGGTAAAAGGTGAGTGGGTGTCTGGATCGACCGCACGACCAGAATAAACGGGTAGGGAGAAATCCCAAAATTGGTCATTTTCTCTGGTACTAATGCCATCAGTGGAGACCACTACGTTGTTGTGCTTAGCAATAATGGGGATGCCAGCTAATAAAAGGGGGTGATTGTCGGTGGTGAACAGTGAGGCACCGACGATATCTGGAAATCCTAAGCTGTTATCTGCCGCTTCTGTAGCGGCCTCTTCACTGTGATAAAGCAGGGCGAGGGTACTTTGGCGAGCTAGATTTAGGGCTATCTTATGGCCTTCCTCTATCATGCTCTGTTCAATGGTTTTGAGTGAGGTGCTGGCGGTAATAAGGGAAGTGATGATGGCTAATAATATAATGCCTAAAGTAAAGGTATAGGTAAGCTGTTGCCTAAAACTGAGCTTGACGAGTAAGAATGCAGAGACTCTTTTTATGACTGGCATATCAATTTCCTTATTAACTCAACCGTTATGGCCGTTACCGCAATGGATAAACAAGACCAAAATCTTGTTGCTTTGCCTTATTAAAATATAAACCAAGATGCTTAGCTGTGCGTTGATTTATCGCAATTAAGGTGTCTGTGAGTAAGATCACCGCTGGTGGATCATTGGGATGAAGTAAAGTTTTGCTCAAGAGTTTAGCCAAACTTTTTCCCATGGCATGATTATCTGGATACATAGCAAATAGGGCGCCACGTTTAACATCAGCCAGACTATTAGAGAAAACGGTTAAGTTTTTTTCCCAAGCCTGTTCTAAAATATTTGCCATGATGGCAGGGTCCATAATCGCCTGATCGGACACTAACCATAACGCTTCTGTCTTGTGATCCAGAGTCTTAAGTAAGTCTCGATACTGAGTGGCTGATTCCGCTAAATCTTTTGCTTTATGTAACATTAGCGTGATCCCCACAGCCTCTGCTGATGTTATCCAAGGCTGCAACCACTGTTGTTTATTTGGGTGTAATATAAAATGGACTTTATTGATGTTAGGCACTAACGAACTCATTTCTTGCATGACGGTTTTAGGGGAGGGAAACATCGAGATCCCATTAAGTTCACCGGGCTTGGCAGCCATTTTCACTGCACCCACAATCACCGTTATGTCCTTTTTTAGTTGCTTAGCGATAGATAACCCTTTATTGCCTAAGGTGATAACGCTTGATATTTGATGCCTAGCTAGCCATTTGTTGACGTCATTAATAGGGGTACTGTTGGTTAATTTAAACACCTTAACCTGAGCGCCATATTCAGCTTCGATACCTGAGGTAATATTGACAAAAATTTGATTGTAAGGCTCTCTTATCTCAGGGTAAAGCACAGCAATAGGATTGGAGGATGCACGCGCATCCGTGAGGGTTAATAGCCCACAAACGGTGAGGAAAATACGGAGTATTCGCCTGTTAAAGTACTGCTTTGCCATTATCATTGACTTTAAAACTTAACATAGAGCTGGGCATACATATTTCTTCCTTCAAGAGGGAGATCATTGGGGATTGACGCCTGTGGTATCGACCAGACGCTCGGCTCACGGGCATCACTATCAGTGACATTGCGCATGATGATATCCGCCCCCCAGCCTCCCGATGTCGATTCATAGTGCAGTGTTATGTCGAGCACGGCATAATCTGCTATCTGGTCACGATTGTCATAAGGCTCTCGTGCTCGAGACATGATCCAATTAACTTGATTATGCAAGCTGATGTTGTGAGTGATGGCCCAATCGAGCGCTAAATAGAGTTGGCTTTCAGGCACCAGTGCTATCTTGTTATTGGTGGACTCATCGATGGATTCTTGCCAGGCATAATTGGCGTTCACTTTCCAGCGTTCGCTTATGGCCCAATCCATGTCAAGCTCAATTCCTTTGCCTGTTTGATGGCCCATATTTTTAGCTGTTTTAGTGCTGCCATTTTCATCTTGAGTAAACTTGATAATATCTTGCCAGTCATAATAAAATAGGTTCAACGCTAATTTAAGATCCGTTGTGGCGCGATAATCAAAAGCCAATTCGTAACTGGCGAGTGTTTCAGGTGCCAAGTCTGGATTGCCTAACACAACCGGATTATTAATGGCTTGGGTTTCTGCAAAAGAAGGGGTTCGAAAAGCTTGACCGTATAGCGCTTTGGTTGTGAGTTTTTGGCTCGTTGACCACACCAATGCCAACCTAGGGTTGGTGCTATTGCCAAAATCAGAATAGTCATCAAAACGTAAACCTGTGGTTAGCTCCCAATCATCCGCTAAATACCAGACATCTTGGACATAGGCATAAATATTGGTTCTGTCGCCTTCATTCATATATACATAGGGTGAATCACTGACATCGACAACAGGGCTGCCAGGGGGTAACATGCTACCTGTGATGGGATCGGGGCCGAAATTCTTACTTTCTTTCACTTTATACAGATCGCTAAATGTATACCCTAAGCCAAAACGAAGTTGATGTTGCTCAAGCCTTGAATATATTGCGGTTAAATTGCCGCGATAATGACGTTCGAAAGATTCTGGGTTGCCAATTAATCCATCTGGATACACGCCCCCTAAACCAAGAAGGCTCAAGTCACTGCCGGCAGGGAAAAGACGCAGATCATTGTCGGTTTCAATACTGGTTTGCAAATAGCTCATTTGTGCTTGAAGATCCCAAAAGTCTGCCAGTTCATCATTGCGATACGTTAAATCGGCATTGTATCGATTGCTTTTCCAACGATTACTAGGGTCGAGTGATTCAGCCCCTCCTACGCCATTGCCCCAATCACGCCTAAGCTGCATGCCGCTGCGAAGCTGCCAATGGCCATTGGTGATATCCAAACGAGCATCAATATTTTCACGGGATAAACTGACGCTGCCGGGGGCATTGGACACTTGAGTTCCCGTGATAGCATCAAGCAAAGATTGGCGATCTAAATCAATCACTTCATCCTGCCCGTCAGTGTTGTGGATCTCAAGCACTAAACCGACACTGAAATCTTGCCAATCAAAGCCTATTTTTGCCCACGCATCTTGGGTATCAAAACTGCCGAGTCTGACGCCGAATTCATTTTCAGAGATGTCATGACCAGAAAGCGTCACAATGTTGATCACGCCAGCAAAAGCATCGGCACCATAAAGGGCTGAGCCTGGACCGCGGATCACTTCGATTCTTTTTATGGCGTTAACTGGCATTCCCCCCCAAATCAAACTGCGATCACCTTGAAATAAATTACTGATAGGAATGCCATTAATTAATACCAACACTTGTGGATTATAAGCAGACTGTATACCACGGAAGGTATAAATAGGGTTATAACCTAACGCACTACGGCTGACATGAAGTCCTGGAACGGTTTCAAGTAGCTCATCGAGATCCGTGGCGCCGCTGATTTGAATATCCCGTGCACTGATAACCGTTGCGACGGCCGGGGCTTTAGCTGTCGTCTGCAGATTGCCAGTGGCGATGGCAATCATTTCAGTATCGCCATAAAGGTCTAGTAATTCATCCTCTTCAATATTCTCACTCAGTGTTTGGGCTTGCACTAAGTTCGCAGCAACTAACAAGCTTAACATTAGCATCTGTGAGCCGCATTTAATGTGTTGTTTCATATTCATCCTTATACCGAAGGGTAACAACCAATACTGGTTATCCAACTCGGTATGCTACGATTGCCATTGCCGTGATGTTGGGCCGATGTAATGGATCCGAGTACAACGCAGTGGAAAGAAAGCCGCCGCCGGATGTTTAGCCGCATCGATTGCGCAATGTAAGATCCCAGCGCTAAAACACAGTACCCCATACTCGTAGTGTTCGCGAGGGGTTAGGCCTTGATCAGCACTGAAGCCTGCCATGAGTCCCACGACATTCATTTGCAGTGTTTGGCCCATATCGGCCAGTGTTTGTTCTATGGTAAAGGCGAGCGTGAGCATGGGGCCTTTATCGAATCCAAGCTCTGCGGCTAACGTCATTAATGGCTCGATCCGCTCATCACGGGCAGCAATAGGGCGCCCATAACCTGGGAGTTGTGCAACAGAACGATTTTTCCCGCTTGCAGGTTTCGTCAAACTGGCATGTTGTGCGGTCAGTTTTTTTTGTAAAATATCCCTCAGGCTCATTTGCTCTTGCTGTAATTGATGCGAAATGGCCAGTAGTGACTCCATGGCGGCCATGAGGGGTTGGTAACCATAAATGACGGCTTCAGACACGGCAATACCAGCACCGACTCCCAGAGTTGTCGAGCTGCGAGCGGTTCCTGCTAATGCGCCAATGCGATTATTCCACAGCCTTGGATCGGGAAAACTGGCCGCAAGGGCCCAGATCCCATCAAATAAACGGATCTGTCGACTGTTCGGCACCTTGCCTGTGATCCCATAGAGTAAAAGTCCCATCCAAGGCAGTGCCGCTAAATCTTTATGCATGTCTTGCCCACGAAATACCACGCGCTCGCCTGGGTACCATGCACCGAGTTCTGTTGTCCAATTTTCCTCCCAAGCTGCCAATGTGTGGGGGGGATCTGCCTGAAACGTTCTGAATGTATTATTCATCAATCTTCCTTTGCACTGGGCTCATGGATCCGCTTTCCATTAATTTAATGCCTTGTGGATGAAAAGGATAATCTCGCCACCCGCGTCTATGTTGCTCAAGTGCATGAGCGGCTGCGCCGGGTAAACGCAGCAGTAAATAAAGCAGCTCTGATTGCTGTGGGTCGAGTGCTAGCTGAGTAAAGGTGGCCGCAACGATGCCCGTCATACTCAGCGGTCGCTGACAGGCTTGCTCTAATGCGTGCCGATGCAATAACAGCCAGCTGAGAGTCGATTCTGTCGGCGCATCAGTGATATTGGCTAAATGTTCAAGGGTTTGCAGGGTTGGTGCTGCACAGTGAAGTCCGTGGAGGGAAAATCCAGGTGCATGGGTTAAGGTTGGCCAAGTACTGTGATCATGACCATTGTTTTCCAATTGGAAATGCAGATACGTCTTTTTCGTTAGCATATGCTGCCACAGGGCAAGATCTTGACTACATCGCTGCCACATGGTGACGGCATGGTAAATCTCCTGACCTCCATTGAGTTGTCCAGCCCCTACGGCAAGTGCCGCCATTAAACAAGATGCAAAGGTTGATCCTCCCGCCGCTGCTGACATCGCTGCTTGGACGCTGTGATCTCTGGGGCCTGCATTGGCAATGGCGACGGCCAAATCGTTTAATAGTCTGGCTTGATAAGGGCTTGGCTGTTGCTGCTGAAACAATAAATACAGATACTCTATCCAGCTGGCTTTACCGAGCATATCTTCAAAAACATTAAATCCGGCACACACACAGGTTTTAGCCACGAAAGGATCATGCTCATCGGGGATCTCTTGCCAGATCTCTGTCGTAATGGGCTCCATTTCCTGTTGGGATTTCATTTGTACTCCTTGTTTCTATCCATTTTAACCATTACTGAGTTGTTTTATGCGTGCTGAGATAGGCGCAACGGCATCAATGTCGATATACACATCGAGTAACGTTGGCCCCTGAGATTGACAAATTTGTCGAATAGGCAGTAAATGCATGTCTTCTGTGGACTCAATACGGTAGCTTGCAGCCCCCATCGAAGCGGCAAAGGCGGCAAAGTCGACATAAGGTAATGCTGTGCCTATCGCGCCAGCATGATTCAGTTTTTGCCCCTGTTTGACCATGCCCAATGACGAATCGTTAAGGATCACAAAAATGATGGGGAGTTTATGCTGTACTGCTACCGTGAGTTCTTGACCACTCATTAACATGCTGCCATCGCCAGTAATGCAAACCACCGGCTGATTTGGCTCTGCCAGTGCGACCCCCACGGCACAGCCTATTGCCCAGCCCATGGAAGCAAATTCGAGGCAAGCACGGAACAGTCCGCCTCTGGCATCACGATCTCCCTGCATACGACGATCAAATGGGTGAAGATAATGAATAGCCCACGCAAAACTGGCTCCAGTATCGGCGAGATAACGGGTATCAGGTGGGAACAACTCGGTCAAGTCGTGCATTAATCGTGGCGGAGTGATTGGTTTTTTACAGTCTAAAAACGCCGCTTCATCATCGAGAGTAAAAAAGCGCTGGGTGGGATCGAGCACATAACTTGAAGGTAAAGGGAGTTCATATTGTTGAACTAATGCTTTATAGAGGCGATCAAACACGGTTAAAATACGTCCTCTGACATGTATTTTAGCCATGGTGGTATGGATAAAGTTAGCCTCTTGCTCATCAATATGTATGACCTTCGAATTGAGCAATAATTCGCGGGTACATGCCCATTCACTCAGTACGGTACCAATACAAACAATGGTGTCTAATGATTGATCATGTAAACAGTCGACAGCGCTCTGATGACCAGCAAAGCCTATGATCCCTTTAAATTTTGGATGATAAGCGCTGATCAGTCCTTTTCCATGGGGGGTGGTGAGCAAAGTTGCCCCCAGTAAATGCGCCGTCGCTAATATGGACCCAATTGCTTCACTTGCCCCTTCTCCAATGACAAACACAATATTTTTATCAGGCGTTAATTCCAACATCAATTCATCGAGTGCGACGTTATCCATTAAAGAAGGCTTATTCAGTAGAGTCCTAATATCAAATCTTTCTCTATTAAGGGGGGTAGGGCTGCGAAATATATCTAAAGGAATGCTTAAATGTACTGGGCCTGAAGGCGAAGCAAAGGCGGTCATTAATGCGGCAGCAAGTTTACGTTCAAACTGCTCAGGATGCGAGATTAAGGTATTATAACGGGTGCAATGCTCAAACATGGCAACGGTATTGATACCGGTGCAGGAAGATTCCTGAAATGCCCCTTTACCAAAAGAGGTAAGCGGGGTTTGGGCCGTGATGATCAACATGGGGATTTTGTTGGCGTAAGCAGACGCAACGCCGGTAATTAAATTGGTGCTCCCAGGCCCTGTGGTTGCGCAGCAAACACCCAACTTTCCCGTCCTGCATGCGTAACCATCGGCCATGAAGACTGCCCCCGTTTCGTGACGAGCGATAATGGCTTTAGGGATGTGGCTTGTCCCATGGCATCGATTACGTGCCAATGCATTATATAGGGGTTCGATAGCGCCACCTGGAATACCGAAGACAAAGTCAATGTCCAATGAGGCAAGATACTGTAAGAGCAAGTCTGCAAGATCTAATGGAGCCTCTGCTGTAGGAATAGTTATTGGGAGGCATGCATTGGAAAGTTGCTCATTAAGCTCAAATGAGTCTATTGCTTCAGAATCGTCAGAATCATTATCCATTACAACTCTCCTTTTGTGTTTGGAGGAGCAAAATAGATTAAAAACAATCTTTTTCCTCACGCATAAGCGTAGTCAATATTCAGTCAATGAGGGCATTTTTGGATGGTTTTTATGCTATAGATTCAGTTGAATAGGGTATTTATCAGGTATGTTACTTGGGTGGATAGTAGTTCGGTAATTGGTATTTTATTGTTTATAAAGAGAAAATTTGTCATTTGAGGATGTTTGTATGAGGTGGAAATATATTGATAGATGAGGGCTTAAAAATAGTAATAACATCTACTGTTAGCATCGATAAGCAGAAAGAAGGGGAAAATGTCTCTTGATGTGGCGTAGGCATAAAGAGGCTTTTTAGCATCTTTATGCCTGTTTTTTTTGGTTATTATTTGGCTTTAGCTTGGCTAGCTAAATACTCATTGAATGTGCCGTGAAAGTTTATGAGCTTTTTATCTTTGACATCGATGATGTGCGTTGCCAGTGATGAGACAAATTCACGGTCGTGACTCACGAACAATAAGGTGCCTTCAAAGAGCTTTAATGCATTATTTAAGGCTTCAATGGCTTCCATGTCCATGTGGTTCGTGGGTTCATCCATCACTAGAACGTTAATGTCTTGCATCATTAACTTACCAAATAACAGACGGTTTTTCTCACCACCAGAACAGTTACGGGCTTTTTTATTGGCATCATCGTCAGTAAACAGTAAACGGCCTAGCATGCCCCGCACCATAAGATCATTATGCTTAGGTGTGCGCCATTGAGACATCCAGTCAAATAGAGTCAGATCGTTATCAAAATCGAGACTGCTATCTTGAGGGCAATACCCAATAGCGGCATTTTCAGACCACTTGATAACGCCTTCATTATGGCTAAGCTCATCGACTAAACAGCGAAGTAAGCTTGTTTTACCAACCCCATTCTCACCAATAACGGCTAGCTTAGCACCGGCTTCAAGAATTAAATTTCCTCCTTGAAATAGCAGCTGATCTTCGAATCCATGGCCCAGCTCTTCAATCACCAAGGCTTGACGATGCATTTTTTTACTTTCATCAAAGCGTAATGAAGGGGTCATACGGCTCGATGATTTAACTTCATCTAAGCTTATTTTATCTAATTTTTTAGCACGTGAACTCGCTTGCTTGGCTTTAGAGGCATTCGCGCCAAAACGATTCACAAAATCCTGTAGTTCGGCCATTTCAGCACTTTTTTTAGCATTACCCGCTAATAATTGCTCTTGAATAAGACCTGAAGCTTCCATGAAGTATTCGTAGTTACCAGGATAAATACGCAGTTCACCATAATCAATATCGGCCATATGCGTACAGACAGTGTTTAAAAAATGTCGATCATGAGAAATGATGATCATGGTACACTTACGTTTGTTGAGTTCTTCAGCTAGCCAATTAATGGTGTGGATATCCAAGTTATTGGTTGGCTCATCGAGCAGCAATATGTCTGGATTTGAAAAGAGGGCTTGTGCAAGCAAAACACGCAATTTCCAGCCAGGTGCCACTTGCTGCATTAATCCAAAATGGAAACTTTCTTCGATACCGGCTTCGAGTAAGATTTCACCGGCACGACTTTCGGCGCTATAGCCATCCATTTCAGCAAATTGACTCTCAAGATCGCCGACTCTCATGCCATCTTCATCACTCATTTCTGGTAGCGCATAAATATTATCGCGCTCTTGCTTCACTTTCCACAACTTAGCATCGCCCATGATCACAGTGTCGACCACACTGTATTGCTCAAAAGCGAACTGATCTTGGCTCAAGGTACCGACTTTTAGGCCCGGTGTAATTGAGACATTACCTGAACTTGGCGCAAGCTCACCACTGAGGATTTTCATGAATGTGGATTTACCACAACCGTTTGCACCGATTAACCCGTAGCGGTTGCCGTGTCCAAATTTAGCTGAAATGTTTTCAAACAGAGGCTCAGCACCAAACTGCATTGTGATGTTCGCGGTAGAAATCAAAGACGTGTTCCCAGGTGTTAATTAGCAGGTTAATTATTTGACTAAGCTCGCATAAAAAGTGAGGCCAAAATAAGACGTGCATATAGCGTAAATTATCAGGTCGCGTATTATACAGATTTAGCCGCTAGTATGTCGAGTTAATTACTCAAGTATTCGAGTCGTTTTGGAGATAAGGGCCTCAGTCACACTTTTTAGCGTTTATCTCTGTCCTCAAAATGGCAATAAAATGCAGCTTTATCCATAAAAAAGACATTTCGATGGGAGAGATTAAGATTTCTTTGGTATTATCGAGGGATAAGAGAAGATTAGTATAGGGACACTCCCATGATTGAAGAGCAACAAAATAACCCATTACATGGCCTTAAACTTGAAGTGATGCTCACTGAGTTGGTGAAGTTTTATGATTGGAAGATTTTATACACCGCCTTGCGTTTAGAATGTTTTAACCTTAATCCTTCTCATGAAGCGTGCCTTAAGTTTCTTAAAAAAACAGAATGGGCGAGAGAGCGAGTTGAAAGTTTTTACCTTTACCGTTTTAAACGTATGCCTAAAGGCAGCGCTGCACAGTTTGAACTTAAGCCTCGCGAACGCGGTTTTGCTGACGGGATTGTTCCTCGTAAACCTGAAGCACTCACGATTGAGCTTATTGAAAAAATGCGGGCTAAGGCAACAGCAGATTATGAAGCCATGAAAGCAAATAACAGTAAAGGTTACACTAAGAAAGTCCACGATGGTGCTTATAAAACGCGAACTAACGATAATCGCGCTAAACCGTCGCAAGATCCAAATAATCCTTGGGGTAATAAATAACTCATGGTTTGATCGCGTTAATGCCATACCCAGTGAAAACCGACATTTAGTCCTTTAAATGTCGGTTTTTTTAATCCATTTTCTCAATATCCCACTGTAAACAATAATGAATAATCATTCGTCATTATTCATGTTGGTTAAAAAAATCTCGGGGTTATATCTTTCGAAATGAATATAATTTGCATAAACCGTGAATACTCACCTTGTGCGGGTTAATTTTAAAGTAACTGCTTGAAAGATAATTGATAAAAACAAAACACATTATTATCTCACCTCTATTTTTAGATTAAGTGTGAAATTGTTGATTTTATCTACTAATAATAAGAGGTGCTCGTTAATCGTTATCTGTATTTTTTGACTTAACAAGCTAACAAATCGACATTAACTTATTAATGTATTGGTTAATATTTACAATAATATGGAGTCAATATGCCAGCAGTGACTTATTTAGATTCACATTATTCTTTTTTATCTCGTTGTATAAATGGGTTTAGCGTTTTATTCAGTTTGTTAATTTTCTCACCTGCTTTACTGGCCGATACCGATATTTACGTCACGAATAACTCCGCAGCACAGATGACGATTGATGTCAGTCATACTGGTAGTGACAGGTTAGAGGAAGGAAGTGAATGGATCCAACAAGCGCAGATCTTAGGTCCTTGGGAGAGTCAATTAGTGTTAAGCATTAATCGATGGGAGGGGGTTAAAAATAATCATAAGTACCAATTTGAGACGCAATTAACGAATGAGGATGGACAATATTTTACTCTGCATCAAGAGGTCGAAGGGCACAGGTTTAGCTCAACGCTCAAACATGGCGTGAGTACGGCTGATATTGCGCTTTTATGGAAAAATGATCGAGAAATACACAGAGTGCAGTCAATGATAGTGGCTGAGCAGCCTATTGAACTCGCATTGAAAGCCAGCAAAACTGCTAGGTATGATGATATTTATTACACTGTGACACCCATAAAGCAGCCACCAGTGGCCAATGATGACGCGGATGTATTATCTGTGATGACCTACAATATTTGGGCGCTTCCTCTGATTGCTTCAAAGATTAGCGAACGATTTTCACTATTACCAGAGCAGATGCAAGGCTATGACGTGCTATTGTTACAGGAAGTATTTGCTGCAGGAAGGGACGGATTTTTACGTCAATTAGCGGATGAATATCCTTATCAGACACGCATGTTGAATAAACCAGGCATGAACATTCATGATGGCGGGGTAACGATTTTAAGCCGCTTTCCCATTGTTAATCAAAGCCAATATATTTTCCCTGATTGCGCGGGTACTGATTGTTTTGCTGATAAAGGTGTGAATTATGCTGAGGTGATTAAAAATGGGAAAGCGTACCATGTGTTTGCCACGCACACAGCCTCTTATGATACTGATATAGCAAGAGACTATCGACAACGTCAGTTTCAGCAAATTCACCAATTTGCTGCTGATCTTAATATACCGGCCACAGAAACGGTTATTTACGGTGGTGATTTTAATGTCAATAAACGCAAGTTTGAACATGATTACCTGAGCATGTTAGCGCATCTTGAAGCTGATGAGCCTCAATACACAGGCTACACAGAATCGACCTTCGATCCACGGATAAATGCCTTTGCGGGTAAGGTTGTGGCTGACAATGGTAATGTGGAATATTTAGACTACATTTTGGTCAGTAATCAACATGGCATCAAAAAGTCCAACCGTAATACGGTACACGTACCACGTAGTACTGCAGCGCAGTTATGGGGAGATTGGAATTTATCAGATCATTTTCCGGTCGGGGCGGAGATTTTTTAATGAAAGCTGCGCTTATATGGGGAGGCATCGCACTTTTGTGCGGTGCTTTTTATGTTATAACGGCTGATGATAGAGTAAAGCCAATACCCCTGCCAACCTCTATTGATCTTGTCAGTGCTAAGCAACAATCAGTACACCGTCAAGCTCACACCCATATCAACAAAACTCCACCCCTTATCAATCACTCTAGAGTCTCTTTTTCAGTATTGGCTAGCGCTGCAGGAACGCCATTAATTGCAGCACTAGAACATTTCTGGAAGCAATGCCACCAAACCAATAATTGTGATGAAGCACTATCGCTAGCGCAGGGCAGCTTAACGAGTCATCGATTTGAAATATTATCGCTTTATCCTGATAATACGTTTTTACGTGATCAGCGGTTAGGCAGTATTTTGCTTAGTCAAAACGTTGATTTAATCGATAAAGTCGCAAACGTGAAAATGATAGAACAGCAAATATGGGGTGATACAGCCAATACGTTATTTGTCGATATATATGCCCAGTATGACGTTACTCTAGAGGCGCGCGCACGACTTGAAGATGTCACCGATGCAGACACCTTTATCGCAGTCTATGAAACGTTGATAGATCATTGGGAAACACAATTAATGTCATTGTCGCTAGACACAGAACAGGCTAAATATGAACATGGGGTTACTCTGATCCCTGATCATTTATCCTCATCAGATAAACAACAAGTGATGTTACAATTACAGCAAACCTACCTTTCCAATGCACACGTTGCTTCAATCACGCTTAGAGAACAAGAAGTGATGCGGCAGGAACAGGATATTGTTCGTTATCAAGCGGGATTAGCACAATTAAACCAGACATTTATTCATCTTCGAAAGGCGGATATGTCACATTTGAGCGAGCAAGCATGGGCGCAATATCAAGCCAATGCCAAGTTGATATATCGGCAGGATTTTTTTAAAATGTAAATGCGATCATCTTACTCATCATCTGGGGAGTAAACGATTATCCATGGAGAATTCGAGTTCAATCAGATTTTCTAGCACAGTGGCAAAATGTGGATGTGTTACATTAAGCACATAATTGTTCTCCCTGGCGACGATGCTTGAGGGGACACACAATGCCAAACTACTTTGACTGGCTAACCACTCATCACCTAAATCTGCAGTATCAGAGGGAGCGGGATCTTCTTGCCAATTACCGGGTAAGCTTTGTTGTTGCAGCCGCAACACATCTTGTTCATCTAGAGTGACAGAGAAGAGGGCGTAATGCTCAATTTGCTGAGCATTATCTAAGTGAACTAATACTTCTAAAATCGCCAGAGATTCAGATCCGGCTAAATACACACAAGATTGCCCACGACTGTTCCAGCGACCGCCATAGAGCCTTGCACCTTCACCGTCAAAGGCGTTTGCTGCCCATTTTTTTTTAACAATACGATAGCCTGTGATCATGCAAATACGCCGTGTTCTAATCGACCAATAAGATTCAATACCGCTTCTGTTTCTGCTGAGGTGGATAACATTTCAATGGGACGTTTACCACCCAGACCGCGAACAGGACTTTTTAACCATGTAGAGGCATCTTTGGCATGACCTTCAAATAGATCCAATGCGGATTTGTAGACTTCAGCAAATCGATAGAGGCGATCACTTTCATCTTTATTAAATTTTCCGGCTTTTGCTCTGCGCTGTAGCGTGGCACTGGCAATGACCGTTGCGTTAGCCAATTCCGATTTTTCAAGCCCTGAGATGTGTGCTAATTTAGCGTAAATTTCGAAAGGCAGCCCATTATGTAAGGCTGTATATAAACGGGTGCCTCGAGCTGGTAAGCCGACTAATTGCCAGAAACTTAGCACTTTATTGGCTGAACTTGTTGGGGTAAACACATTTATGCTGGTCATCACGATAAGTCCTCATTAATAGCAAGCAGATCACAATCTTAATGATAGGCATTTAATTCTGTGTGCTGCTACATCAATATTAATACCATTTGATAGTGTTAGTATATATCATTTGATAGCTAAGTAAAATGTACGACTTGAATACGGCCTCTGTATAAGGTTAGTTTAGGCAATAAGTCAATAGCGCTGATGTGCCAAGGAGACGGGTAATGCGAGTCAGGAAGAAGTGAGGAGGGACTAAGAGGCTAACGCATGGTAAATAAATAAGCCTCTAAATATTAAGCACTAATTATACAAAAAATGACATTATTACCTTTGGTTAATCATCAATGGCTCAAATGTCGCCTTAACATTGGCACCGGCACCTGAATGATGAATATAATTATCGCCTTCTTGCAGCGTGTAATACACATCAACAAAGTCATCATCGTTGGTAAACCACCCATCAGGCATGACTGACAAAAGACCATTAGTTATGGTGGCAATGATCGCGTAACCCTGAACGTCGGGATTAGGGATGGCCTTTAAAATTTGTTCTGCTGCAAGCAGTAGTGCTGAGGCGAGTTCTTTATAATTAGTGCCGTCATCATGTTCCATTAAGATCAGATCTGCAGCATCCCAACGATAGCGTTCCCAATGTATGATGATCTGATTTGGGAAATATTGGGTATCAGAGTAATCCAAATAGGGCATGTCAACTACATCTAATACAGGAGCCATTCGACTAGGGTTGACACCTGTGACAATCGCGTAAATTTCTGCTTTGCCAGATACCCAAGGTTCTTGATCATCTTCCATACTGATCTGTTTAATCACTGTGGTCGATATGGTCTGATTGGATAAGGCATGTGGCTGAGGAGGGACCAACGAAATACCTGATGTCAGAATATTGCGCATGACCGCTAACCCTTCCTGATTCATTTTTTGTTTATCCAAACCAATAACAAATACCGGTCTTTGCGGTAGTTCATATACATCCAATAGATGGATTTTACCGTCAAGATCATATGCTTCTACATGTGCCCATTGTGTGTCATTTCCATCGGGTTCAAATGCAAATAACGGGGCTTCCCCTCGTTGCCAATCAGATAGCATGCTGACATCAGCGAGCCTAAATTGTAATAAGTTGGCCTCTGTATTACTTCGTTCACCAAGTTGATTATTATTTTGGATATTGAGGCCTTTTGCGGCTCGTATTGTCAACTCTGCATCTTGCAATTTTCTATCATCAATACCGCTTAACTGAAAAGCCTGCTGAGCATCGATGGTTAAATTATATTGATTAATCGTCGATTGAAGTACAGACGAGATGTGACTGTACTGACGGCTCAGCTCAAGTGCTATGTCACGTTTAGTGTCGGACACTGTGCCGATGGCTGGTTGCTCGGACAACCCATTAGGAGGGACTTGTTTAGCGTAACTCAATGACGATGCCGTCATTAATGGAGCCGTTAACATCAAAATTAAAGTAAAATTTTTCATATTATATTCCTATTGAATATTCTATAAGAGGTGATTAACATTGCTTTACGTTTATATTGATTGTTGTTGAGCTTATTCATACATAATCAGGATTGACAAAGTATATAAATAAACTTTCATCACAGAAAATAGCGTTAAACACTAAATTAACAAGGTGAATAGTTCGTAAGGGCTAATGCTTAGGGGTAATGTAATGTAAAGGCAAGGGCGCTGCATAATACACCCAAGGGTTCGACCTATCGATAAGGTGCTAAATCTGCCTTTTGGGATCTGTATGTGTCACAAAAGTACTATCACATCAGTGAGGTCAGTCAATTGCAGTTTGTATATTAGAAGTAAAAAAATTAAAATACTCCCCACATGTTTTTGACAAGATGCGATTCAATGATCACCGACTTATTGACACCAGTGCTACCGACTTCAGCTCCTTTGACACTTTCACTTTATTTTATCTACGATTCTCATTGTCCGTGGAGTTATGCCGCGACCCCTTTGGTTAATGCCCTTAGTCAGGCTTATCCTGAGATGGCGATTCACTTGATGCATTGTGCCCATTTCAATGGTTCTGATGCAGCAGGCCAAGAGCAGGTCGAGGCGATATTAACGCTAAGTCCCGTTAAATTTGGCAAAGAACATATGCGCTATGTAAATAGTCCTAAGGATTCCTTAAAAACGGCCAACTTAATGGCTTGGATGCAGACTAAACAGCCTGATAAACTGCTGCCCGTATTAAATGCATTGCAAAAATCACATTTTATTGAAGGGAATGCATTTAATTGTAAACCGGACTTTAACGACCTTATTGAAGCGTTTAAGTTATCACCTTCAAAGAAAGTCTTTAGAGATGAATTAAGCAGCGAAGCTGAATTTGTGTTGGCAGATATTGAAGAAGTTCAAGACATGATAGCCACAACTGCCTTTCCCGCCTTGTTAATCATAGCTGATGACCAAGGAATTTTTATCGACCACTCCCAGTATTTAAGCCAGCCAGAGACCGTTGTCGATGCAGTTGAAAAGGAACTTGCTGCCCTTAACCGTTAAAGTTGCATGGTGCTTTTTTAGTGTAAATCGCAGATGAATAAAAGGGAACACATGATCAATCAGATAAAATACAGCCGATTCTGGGGAATATTAACCGTTATTATTATCCTGGTTTTAGCATGGAAAATTGAGCCGATAAATGTAAAAATTGATGATACCAGTCTGGCGAATACCGCATCATTACTGGGAACTCTTATTTTGCTCTCATTGTTTGTAGAAAGGGCAATTGAAGTGTTTTTATCTGCATGGAGAAGTGCAGGGGCTGATGAGCTAGATAGAAATATCAATAACAGAAAATTAGCCGTTGAAAAATACCTTCAAATGCAGCCTCAATCGACAGCAGTGTTAAAATCTGAGCACTATAACCACTTAGTTGAACAATTAGAAAACATTGAAAAAGAAAGAGCCCGATACCGAGCACATTCAAGGATGATGTCTAAATGGCTAGGTTTGGGGATCGGTATGTTGTTAGCATTTGTTGGTGTAAGGATTATTGGGAATATTCTTGATGCTTCAGCTTTGTCAGGCTATCAAAAGACCTTTTTTATGATCCTTGATATTGTGTTTACGGGGGCGGTATTAGCTGGAGGCTCAGATCCCATTAACCGGGCCATGAAAGCCTATAATCATTTTATGACACCAACAAGTCAGCTTGCATCTCGAGATAAAACATCACAAAAGCATTAGTTGAACTCAACAAATAGAGTAGCTTACACATAAATGATGAGCTGCTCTAGTACCTATTTTAAAGTGAATGTTTGCATATAAGAACAATTCGACGACAATTTACGGCATACTGACAAAATAGTACCTAACTAAAATAATAAAAAAGGAGACTTATAATACCAAGTAGTACTTACAATAGTATCCGGTGTGCTTTGCAGGAGTTTACTCAAAATGCGGCAGGCCTTCAGAATTTTTTACAGATGAGTCTCTCTTTTGGTGCTTCGAGTGTAAATACATCCAGACGCAGTCAACGCACTGGTAACGGTGGGCGATGCGGTTGTTAGCCAACAAAGTGCGAGCGTGCTTGCAATCGGGGTGGTTGGGTGCGTGGGAATCGGTCAGAAATGAACGTAAGCACGATAAAAGCTTACGTTGGAGGCCGCAAAATGGATGAAAAGACAATGCTATTTCTGTTTACTCAAGTTGTCTCAGTCGCTGTTATCATTGTCAGCAATAAAACAGACATCAAATGGCTCACTAATATTCAGCAAGACCACGCTACCAGAATAGTGAAACTGGAAGATAAAAAAGCCGGCTAGAGCTGTTTTTTTACATTCACCTATAGTTAGTTTTCGATCATTTATTTTAAAGGAATATTTAAATGTTTATAAAAAACTTAGCTGTTGGTGTGTTACTTTCATTTTTATCTTATGGTCTTAATGCAGAAACGAAAAAAGATACATACAAAGCAATAACGAAAGAAGAAACATATAAATCAATAAGCGAGGACTTAGCCGCAATACAAGGGAATATTAAGGTTGGAACTATTCATGACGGTCATATAGAGATGAAGTCAATGGGAACAGACGTAGTCGAATATGTAAATGAGAATATTCCTAAACTTATCAAGGGATTAGCAAGTCTTAAGGAAAAGTATAAGGATAACCCACATATTGAAATATCAGGATTTACTATCAATATAGGTTTCGGTGTATCAGTATCACTTACATTCAAATTTAAGTAATAGTCCTTCAAACATTAAGGGGACTAGTTGTAAATCTGTGTGATTTCTGGCGTACTGACTAGCGAAAACTAACCAGATTTCACAGAGGAGCGCGTTTTATTAAACTCTTTTACAAAGTCAGGTTCTCGATCTCGCCATGGTTTAAAGAGTCGTGGTTGGCTCATTTGCTTATCAGCTGATGGTACTCGTCCTAATTGTTCACACATTACATCAGTTTCATTCGGTAGAACATCAAATGGGCGTGATAATTCTGCCACTGAATATATAGCGGCAATATCTAATAAACGTAATGCTGTGTTATTGGTAGGTTGTCCAGCGTTGATCCAACGATAGGCCGTTGCTTTATTTACATTAAAGAAACCACATATCAATCTATGGTCATCATTAAAGAGGCATTTAAATTTAGTACCAGAGTTAGAGCAGAAAAAGTCAGAAATAAACGAAAATAACATTCTCAGGAAGGTAGTGAAATTAACGAACTGCTTATGCATGCGCTATTTAACATAATATACATTGTACGCACTGGAAGATATTTCCAACTATGGTGAAAAGTGGTCTTTTGAGCATGTTAGGAATAATTTGTATTGAGTGCTTTGTTTTATGCACTTTTGCAAATAAGGAGCCTTATAACAAAAAGGAATTCTTGAGGGTTGCAATATGACTAAAAAGACTAAAGAAAAGGAGTTTTCACCTACTGCAACCAAAAACGAGACGTTGGTTTTTGAGTCAGTTTAACAATGGATTCGATAAATTGGATTCACATAGCGCTAGCATTCATTTTGATGTAACAGAAAGAACAGTAAGAAATTGGTGGAGTTTATCTTGTCCGTCTTGGGTTGATAAATATGTTGACCTATACCAACGTTCAATCCCAAAAACTAAAGAATGGGATGGCTTCAAGTTCGTTAATGGTCGACTTTTTACCCCTTATGACAAACTCACCTTTGCACCCAGTGAACTCATGAAGATATTTTACGATAGACAATTTAACCGACTCGATCGCGTTGAGCGCCAAAAGTTAAGAGTTCAAGTTGCTGAACTCCGCAGCGATGATGAAGCTAAGGCAATACGGGAAGAAATTGACGAGATGATTAAGACACTTCAGAAAGTTAAGCTATCCCCGATTGTTGCACCTGAATTGGTTTATGCAGAAAAAGTCAGAAATAAACGAAAATAACATTCTAATAAACGAAAATAACATTCTCAGAACGGATAAATTAAACTAGGCTTTTAATGAGTTAATTAATCCTTAGTTAACTCATCCATTAATAGAACAAAGTCCACAGTGGTCGCTGTGGACTTTTTATTTTCTCCTTTTGAACAGATAAATTTTGTTAAATCTAATGCCGATAATGACACTTATCGGCATTAGCACATCATAACTTTTGGTGGCTATTTTTCTTCTAGCTTGGCTATCCGTTTGCTGTGTTCTTGCTGAACATTAGTGAGCCATTTTATCTCGGTCTTATTACTCACGATGATAAATAATACTGAGACTATTTGGCCAAACATAAAGATGATTGTCCGTTCCAATTGTTTTCCATTCTTAATTCCGATTTTAAATAAGCATAGGTTACTTTCACAATAGTTTAAAAGATCATGTTTTCAAATTTCCCCTTCTCACCTCCCCTGTAATATCGTTTCTCTCGACAAAATCCAGTGGTTCAAGCCTACTTTTTATTCACTGAGCAGCTCACTTAAGGGAACATCAAGTTCTTTGGCGACCATCTTCCTGTCATCTAAGCGTTTTAGTCTGCCTGTTCTAAAGATAGTCGCATTTCCGATAGCGGTTTTATCTGATTCTGTGGGGCGCTGTGTTAGGCTAAAAATGAGGGAGGATTGATGGGGAGAATGTCTGTATTGCAGGAGCAAATACAGCCCTTGCCTTCAGGGCTTTGAATTCCCGCTGAATGAACGATGACTTAATGCAGTTGGTATAAAGCGCGAGCTCGTTATTCTATTCCTTGTAAATGATCCAGTGGTTTATTCTGTGCACTTTGATGCCGCTCTATCTGTGATGTATGCAAATATTGTGATGTGGTATCGATACTTTCGTGCCCAGCATCGGCTTGAACATGCGACAGCGGACGTCCATTGATATTAATATCATGGGTGATCCCTGTGTGGCGTATATTGTGTGCTGTCAGCTTGCGCATTTGATGGGCGTCTTCGATTAAGCCATCACTTTCTATTTTGTTCGCCGCGTCTTCGATTATGTTATCTATTTCTTCTCGTACCTGGCGTATACCTAAATTGGCATTAATATTGCCCACTTCTCTGCCTCTACCCGCCGCGCGATGACGAATAAACAAGGGGTGATGTTCTCCTGGCGTAGGATAATCTGGGAGTTTAAGAAAACGTCGATATTCGACTATTCCGGACAGTAACCCTTTAGATATTGCCACAGAACGAGGCTTGCCCCCTTTACTTTGTGGTATATAAAAACTCCATATTCCTGTTTGGCTGTCTTGTCTAAATTGGTCCATTACGGGGGTGTAGCCTACTCTTGCACTCACCTCTGATATTCTGAGATAACAAAAGTACACGAGTTTGATTAAAAATAAACTCCGTTGATGAAACTCTGGGTCGTCTCTGGCAAGCTGTTCTACCGTCGAAATAACATAAGACCATTGCAGCTCACTAAATGACAGCATGCTGCCCTCTTCTGTTTTGAGCTGATATTTTTTCTTTGACGAAAAACGACTGTGATTCATCCATGCCTGTGCTGGGTTTCGTTCACAAAAGTCTTCACTCATTAAATAGCTATAAAAAGAAGAAAGGATAGCGACCTTGGTTTTTAATGCATTTTCGCTCAATGCATAGGGCAGCTTTTCACCTAGTTTCTTTTTACCAACAAAAGGTCGCCATGCATCATTAGGCATTCTACGCCCCAATTCTTTATCTAATTTAAACTGGGCAACATTAAAAAAGCCAATTAATTCAATTGGCGGATGTTGACAATAATCCAGATAGCGGGCTATTTCTCGTCTTGATAGACCAGCCGCTGATTTTTTAGCAATATCAAAACACCAATGAAAAAAAGTGGTCAGTTCACTGCGATAAGCTTTATAGCTATTTTCATTATTTTTCTGTTCGTAAAGTAGTTCAGTTGCGTGCTCATATAACAGTCCTGCATCTGTAACTTGGCTAATACTGATTTGGGTGATGTATTGATTGATATGGCTGTTTCCCTCTTGAATGTGCAATGCAGATTCAAATAAGGGTAAAACAGGCGGCATTTTCATAAGTGCTCAATAATAAAAGACGGAAACCGCCAAGAAGCGTTTCTCGTTGGATATTCAACTAGGTGATTGATTTTAACAGTGATCACTTTGTTGTGTCATGGTTTTTATGCCATTTAAACAATTCTGGTGTTCATGGATCAAATGATGTTAGTCCATTTATTGGGCGCACTCATAATGTCACCAACTTGCTGACTATTTATACTGGGATCAGATGAGTTACATTCTGATCCAGCACAACTTGAGTTACAGGACTGTAGACATCCCACTCGATTACTACAACACAATAAACAGAGTTGCCATACCTTTTGTTTTGAGGCCTGATCCAGACAACGGAAATCTGCTGCACATACATCACCAGATTGAATTAACTTGGCAAGCTTTTCGGCTGAAATAGCAAGATTAATGTGAGTCGTTTGCATAATTTAACCTTTAAGAATAATGGCGCTCATTGGATTTTACACCCAAATGAGAATTATTATCAACTAATGCTAGTGAACTTACGCATCTTATCAAGGCAATTCGCGTTTTATTTTGTTTACTATTTTCCACTACCTTAAACATTGTCTACACTCAATGAACGGGGATAAAATTTAATTACATTGTAGAGGTTGTCTAATGCTGAGCAATATAGCAAAGAAGAGCCCGCTATTTTCAGGTAAAAAAAAGGTCGTTGAAGAAAACTTTGGGCCGGCTTGGAAGATCCTCATCGTTGATGATGAGCCAGATGTGCACACAGTAACTAAGCTCGCATTATCAAGATTTAAGTTAGATAACCGTACGTTAGAATTCGTTAACGCGTATAGCGGTGAGGAAGCTAGACAGGTATTACTTAAAGAAAATGACATCGCCATGGCTTTCGTTGATGTGGTCATGGAAAGCGATCACGCAGGTTTAGAATTAGTGCGTTGGATAAGAGAAGATCATAAAAATAGTGCAATACGCCTGATATTACGAACAGGCCAGCCTGGGCAAGCACCAGAAGAAGATGTGATCGTTAATTATGATATTAATGATTACAAAGCGAAAGCAGAGCTCGATTCTAGAAAACTTGTTACCAGCGTTTACAGTGCCTTGAGGTCGTATCGAGATATTATACAAATTGAGGAAGCTAAAGAGACCCAAATTAGACACAGAAAAGGCCTTGAGCGAGTGGTGAAAGCAACCTCAGGTTTATTTGAGCTGCGTACCCTACATCATTTTGCTGATGGCTTATTGACTCAAGTTGCCACCCTGCTCAATTTCGACAGTGAAACCTTACTTTTATCCTGTAATTCAATTGATACGATGAGCGATCAAGTCAATGCCAATGAACTTCATGTATTGGCAGGAACAGGCCAATATGCAGACTATCATAACAAAACAGTCCCCGATAACATTAAACAAAAATTATTACAGGCCTTGGCAGAAAAAAACTGCCTTTATGAAAAAGACTGTTTTGTGGGTTATTTCCCGGCCAAAACAGGTTGGATAAACTTAATGTACATGGATGGCATCAATCACATTGATGATCTTGATAAACAACTCATTGATATTTTTGCTGTTAATGTTGGTGTTGCCTTTGAAAATTTATTACTTAATAAAGAAGTTGAGGATACTCAATCTGAATTAATTTTACGTTTAGGTGATGTGGTAGAAAGTCGTTCAAAAGAAGCTGCAAATCATGTCAAGCGTATGTCTGCCTATTGTTACGAGTTAGCATTGATTGCAGGGATGGATTTACAAGATGCACAGTTAATCAAACATGCGTCACCTATGCATGATATCGGTAAAATTGCGACTCCTGATGCAGTGTTATTAAAAGCGGGCAAGTTAGATGCAGCAGAATGGAGCATTATGCGCCAACATCCTCAAGTAGGGCATCAAATTTTAGCCAAATCGGAAAGACCTATTTTAAAAGCTGCAAGCATTATCGCACTACAACACCATGAAAAGTATGATGGTTCTGGTTATCCTTCAGGTATAAAAGGAGAGGACATTCATATTTTTGCAAGAATAGTCGCTATTGCAGATGTGTTTGATGCGCTATCTCATGCTCGTTGCTATAAACCAGCTTGGCCTTTAGACGAAGTCTTAAAGGTTATGGAAGAAGGATCTGGCACCCATTTTGATCCCAGATTACTTAAGTTATTTATAGAAAACATAGAAGTGTTTAATACGCTTAAAGAGGAATTGCATGACTAGGTTATTGTGAGGTTTATTCCATTTTACGCCTCAATATGGCTTAGTCTGTTTTTTTAGATGGATTTATTCATTATCTGCAAGGAAATCAAATATAACAATCTTGGTTTGGCCACGTAAAGTAAAAGAGACTATCGCGCGCCACACCATGTAATGACTACTGCACGAGCCATATATTAATTGTCCACCATATTGATAATCAGTAATACGATTTAACACTATTGGGATAATCCCCATAAACATATCTCTGCCTTCGATGCGGATATTTATGTCGCTGATTATCTCTGAGCTCATTAAATTAACCGTTAATGGTTTTTCGCTCGGGGTATTTATAGGTGTAATAAGCAGTTTAATGATGACATCATCAACCGTTTGCTCACAATAGCCTTGAGTAAACTGGCACAGTGAGTCATCTTTTATCGTCGCAATAATAGGCTTTAGGGGGGCTGGTGAGCAGCTTACCAGTAAAAAGGCAATGATTAATGGCTGGAAATATCGATATTTAGAGAGAAGTTTGACAAACCGCACAAGTATTTACCTTTAATTAAAATTATCATGCATTCTATTGAGTAGGTTGATCTAGATCAACATTTAAGATCCTACAATTCCTATCTTTTTTGACATACCTCAAGTATCATTATATTACCTTGTAAACATAACAAAATCACAAGGCAATACATTGCCATTGTCTGTTATATTTCATAGTGAATATAATGTCATGTCATTTTATCGGGTAAAGATTTATTTTACTCACAAATTAAGTATAAGTAATAAGCAGTGGAAGCAATAAAATGAACCATTCCCAGCCTCAAGGCGCTGATTACAATTACACCGTTGTTCGTCAATTTGCCCTCACCACCGTTTTGTGGGGAATATTTGGCATGTCAGTCGGTGTATTGATCGCGGCTCAGTTAATCTGGCCACAACTAAACTTCGATACTCCATGGTTAACATACAGTCGTCTTAGACCTCTGCATACTAATGCCGTGATTTTCGCGTTTGGTACTTCAGCGCTTTTTGCAACATCCTATTATATCGTCCAACGCACCTGCCAAACCAAGTTATTTGCACCTAGGTTGGCAGCATTTACCTTCTGGGGCTGGCAAGCCATTATTTTGTCTGCAGCGATAACCCTGCCTTTAGGTATTACCAGCGGTAAAGAATACGCTGAACTTGAATGGCCTATCGACATCGCTATTACCTTGGTTTGGGTCAGCTATGCGGTGGTCTTTTTCGGGACAATCGCTAAACGAACGACCTCGCATATTTATGTGGCGAACTGGTTCTTTGGCGCCTTCATTATCACGGTCGCAGTGCTGCACATCGTGAATTCAATGTCTGTCCCTGTAAGTCTATGGAAGTCTTACTCTTTGTATGCTGGCGCTGTGGATGCCATGGTACAGTGGTGGTATGGTCACAATGCAGTAGGATTTCTACTGACTGCAGGCTTTTTAGGCATGATGTACTACTTCGTCCCTAAACAAGCCGGTCGCCCTGTTTACTCTTACCGTTTGTCGATTGTTCACTTTTGGGCGCTCATCGCGCTGTATATTTGGGCGGGTCCTCATCACCTCCACTATACGGCTCTTCCTGATTGGACACAGTCTCTTGGTATGGTGATGTCTCTTATTCTATTTGCTCCTTCTTGGGGCGGTATGATAAATGGTATCATGACGTTATCTGGTGCTTGGCATAAATTAAGAACGGATCCTGTGCTTCGCTTTCTTGTTGTTTCATTGTCTTTCTATGGTATGTCTACCTTCGAAGGCCCGATGATGGCAATTAAAACCGTCAATGCCCTTTCCCACTATACTGATTGGACAATTGGTCACGTCCATTCTGGTGCATTAGGCTGGGTTGCAATGATATCAATAGGCTCACTTTACCACTTGATCCCTGTTCTTTATGGTCATGGTCGTATGTACAGTACCAAGTTGGTTAACATTCATTTTTGGTTAGCGACGATTGGGACTGTACTGTATATCGTCTCGATGTGGATCTCTGGTGTGATGCAAGGTCTCATGTGGCGCGCAGTTAACTCTGACGGAACTTTGACTTATAGCTTCGTTGAAAGTATTCAAGCTTCGTACCCATTCTACTTTGTACGATTCCTCGGTGGCTGTTTCTTTGTAACGGGTATGCTAATCATGGCATATAACGTATTTAAGACAGTAAAAGCGCCGAAAGAATCTTTGCCTGCATTAGCAGAAGCATAAGGGGAAGAGTTGATGAAATTTAATCATGAGTTAGTTGAAAAAAACATCGGCCTTCTGGGGATCTTAACGGTTATTGCTATTAGTTTTGGCGGATTAGTACAGATCACTCCGTTACTTTTTCAAAAAGATACCACTGAGCCTGTCGATGGGTTAATTCCATACACAGCTTTGCAAATTGAAGGACGTGATATCTATGTTCGTGAAGGATGTTATAACTGCCACAGTCAAATGATCCGTCCTTTACGAGCTGAAACTGAGCGTTATGGCCATTATTCTGTTGCTGGGGAGTCTGTGTGGGATCATCCTTTCCAATGGGGTTCGAAACGTACCGGACCAGATTTGGCTCGTGTTGGCGGTCGATACAGTGATAAATGGCATGAAGTTCATTTGATTGATCCTCGTGCTGTTGTACCACAATCGAATATGCCTGGTTTCCCTTGGTTGGCTGAAAACAAGCTTGACGGCGAGTTAACAGGCAAAAAAATGGATATCTTGCGTAGCCTTCATAAAGGGGGCAATAAAGGTAAAGACCTTTATACCGATGAAGAAATTACAGGTGCACAAAAAGCGGTTGAGGGTAAAACTGAACTGCAAGCACTCATCGCTTATTTGCAGTCCCTTGGGCATGCACTGAAATAACTAGGAGGCAATTATATGGATTACGGAACAATACAAGGCATTATTACTCTTGTCGTGATGTTAACCTTTATCGGTATATTTGCATGGGCTTACAGCTCTCGTCGTAAGGACCAATTTGACGAAGCGGCTAACCTTGTTTTTTCAGATGATGAAGATAACAAGGGTTCAGGAGAAAACAAGTGATGACAAGCTTCTGGAGTATATGGATTACCGTACTCACTATTGTGGTAATCGCAGGGTGTTTTATCCTATTACGACTCGTCTCAAAAAACACCACTGGTGTTGAAGAAGGCGAATCAATGGGCCATAGCTTTGACGGTATTGAAGAACTAAATAACCCACTGCCTAAATGGTGGAGTTATATGTTCTACTTAACCATTGTGTTTGGCGTGATTTACTTAGCGCTTTATCCAGGTTTAGGTAACTATAAAGGCCTTTTAGGCTGGACTAGTTCTAACCAAGGAATAGGGACTGAAAAAGGCATTAAGGCTGATTCTGTTGCCGCGATTGAATTGGCAACCAAAGAAGGTCGTTGGGTTCAGTATGATCAAGAAGTAGAACGTGCCGACGAAAAATTCGGTCCGATCTTTAAAGCTTATGCTGAAACCCCGCTTGAAGAATTAGTGAAGAACAAAGAAGCTCTTAAAGTGGGTGGACGCTTGTTCTTACAAAATTGTTCTCAATGTCATGGCAGTGATGCTCGTGGTAGCAAAGGCTTCCCTAACCTCACTGATGATGATTGGCTATATGGTGGTGAGCTTGCCACGATTAAAACAACAATCATGAATGGACGTCATGGCATGATGCCACCAAAAGGTGGTTTGCCAATCGAGGACAGTGAGATCAAAGGTCTAGCTGAATATGTGACTAAGCTAGCAGGTCGGGAACACGACGAAGCCCTCGCTGCACAAGGTCAAGGGTCATTTATGAAAGGCTGTTTTGCTTGCCATGGTATGGATGCAACAGGCAATAAGTTTATGGGTGCCCCCAACTTAACCAATAACATCTGGTTGTATGGCGGCAGTCGTGGCACCATTGAGCAGACCATCAAGAATGGTCGTAGTGGTGTTATGCCAGCTTGGAAAGATGTGTTAGGTGAAGAAAAAGTTCACGTGATCACAGCTTATGTTTATAGCTTGTCACACAAGTAGTTATGAATAAGTGATAAGAAGGCCTCGATCATATCGAGGCCTTTTTTTTAAAGTGATAAATCACATTTTTAACGTTAAACTGATCATCAATTTTCTCATAGGTATTTAACATGAAACACCCTCAAGCCTGGTATAAGCAGTTCTGGCCTTGGTTCCTTATTATCTTGCCTTTGTGTGCGGTTGCGGCAAGTATTAACCTACTCTATCTCGCCATCGTCAATCAAGATGCGCTTGTGTCTGAAGATTATTATAAAGATGGTAAACGCATCAACATGGACCTCAAGAAAATCAAGCATGCCCAGCAACTTGGCATGCAGTTTCAACTAGAGGTCAATGATAATCAATTAACGATCACTCAACACGGAGGCGATGCGTATTTAGCGGCATTACATGTTGAATTTTTTCACCCAACAATAGAAGCCCGAGATTTTAAACAAATTGTTACTGCTGATGGTGATAGTGCTTACCGTATTGCACTGGCTAAGCCCATTACTGGAGCATGGGAAGTGAGGATCGAAGGTTATGATCAAAGCTGGCGGATCCAAAAACGTTTGCAAATAACCGATGATACTGAATATTGGTTAAATTAAAGGGTACACGTAAGAGTGGGCTAACCTACTCAATTTGAACGCGGTATAATACAGGTAGAACTCAATTAACGATGAAGTACTGTGATTGTTTCCATTGTGGGGAACCCGTGTTAACCGGTTCTCAATTTACCACATGTATCAATAATAACCATGAGCGAATGTGTTGCCCTGGTTGTCAAGCTGTCTCACAAACCATTATAGATGCAGGGTTGAGCGACTACTACCAATATCGAACGGAAACAGGCAGTAAAAAAACGGCACTGATCCCCGATGAATTGAGTTCTTTTTCAGCATTTGACCTTCCTGAAATCCAACAAGATTTTGTTTATAACCACAATGACATTTCCTCGGTATCCCTATCAATCGATGGAATAACATGCGCAGCATGTGCCTGGTTAATTGAGCATAAACTGAAACATGTTGCAGGTATCACATCAATACAAGTCAACACGACCACAGAGCGCGCTCAGGTTTGTTGGACTTCAAATAAAATCAAGCTGAGTGACATCCTTAAGCATATCAGTGAAATAGGCTATCGAGCAGCCCCCTACCAAGTGGACGAACAAGAAAAACAAAGTAAAGAAAATAGCCGTAAATTTTTGCTAAGACTCGGGCTAGCTGGCTTTGCAACCATGCAGGTAATGATGTTTGCCCTTGCCCTCTATGCCGATTTTTTTAGCGATCTTGATGTCGAATACCGAGATTACTTTAGATGGGTCAGCATGATATTTGCAGCTCCAGTCGTCTTTTATTCTGCCCAGCCCTTTTATTTTAGTGCTATTCGTTCAATATTCAGTGGACGCTTAAATATGGATGTTTCTGTGTCAATTGCCCTATTAGGGGCTTATATTGCCAGCTGCATTGCCACTATTAATGGCACAGGTGAAGTGTATTTTGAGTCTGTGAGCATGTTTACTTTCTTTCTTTTATTTGGCCGTTATTTGGAACAAAATGCGAGACAAAAAGCCTCCGTGAGTGCCAGTAATTTGCACAAATTGGTCCCTATTATTGCTCAGCTGATCACCAGCACTGGCAATAAAGAGGTACCAGCAAAGCAGCTTAATCTTGGGGACATTATTTTAGTTAAACCGGGTGACATCGTCGCGGCTGACGGTGTGATCATTGAGGGCCAATCGAGTCTTAATGAAGCTATGCTGACAGGCGAACAGCTCCCTGTCATCAAGTCCTTAAATCAACCTGTCTATGCTGGCACCATTAATATTGAACACCCTATTAAGGTTGAAATTTCAGCGATAGGGCAAGACCAATTAGTCTCTGGGATCATTCGTTTACAAGAAACAGCCTCGAATAATAAACCTAAAGTAGCGCTGTATGTTGATGTAATATCAAACTATTTCACTTGGGCTATTTTAGCTATCTCAATATTAACTTTTATCGTTTGGCGTATCTACTGGCCTGAAGATGCCTTTTGGGTCACGTTAGCAATATTGGTTGCCACTTGTCCTTGTGCACTTGCGTTGGCAACACCCACGGCGGTGACTTGTGCAACAGGTATATTTACTCGTATGGGCGTAATAGTACGAAAACCAGGTGTATTTGAGAAACTGATTAAGATAGATCATGTCGTATTTGATAAAACAGGCACCCTCACCTGCGGCGCACTCACTATTGATCATATTACTCTTTTTAGTGATATTAATCGTGAAGAGGCATTGTCTATTGCTGCAGCTTTGGAAAGCGCTTCGTTACATCCTATTGCTCATGCCTTTGAGCCATACAAAAATAGCGCCTATCAAGCTAACAATCAGCAAAGTCTGGTGGGTGAAGGCTTAACAGGGATGATCAATGGAATTGAATATCAAATAGGCAGCGCTCAATTTATGGGTGTTGATAATACCCAAACTCAAGCTGTCTATTTAGCCAAAGGAGGTGAACTACTGGCTCAATTTACGCTTGTCGATGCGATAAGAGAAGATGCCGTCGACACCATTAATACGCTGAAGAAAAATGGCTATGAAATCAGCATTGCCAGCGGTGATTCTTCGATACATGTTGATCAGATCGCCAAAAAAATAGCCGTCTCGAATGTGTATAAAGGACTTAAGCCAGAAGACAAATTAACACTGATCCACACATTACAAACTCAATACTCTATTGCCATGTTTGGCGATGGTATTAACGATGCCCCCGTACTTGCAGGTGCGAACTTGTCAGTTGCCATGGGCAGTGGCTCAGCGGTTACGAAAAACAGTGCCGATCTTATTTTACTTGGTGATCAATTATCACGTTTCAATGATGCAATATACGTGGCAAAATTGACTGATAAAATAATAAAACAGAATTTATATTGGGCACTAGGATATAACCTGTTTATAATCCCCTTGGCAGTAACAGGCCATGTATTACCCTATATTGCTGCTTTAGGCATGTCCGCCAGTTCACTCATTGTTGTCGCGAATAGTTTACGACTGTTAAGGGTTCGTTTATGAGTATCATTTATGTATTAATTCCTATTGCGATGCTGTTCGTTATCATCGCAATAGGGGTGTTTTTCTGGGCGGTAAAATCAGAACAGTTTGATGATCTGGATAGGCAAAGTATGTCGATTTTTTTTGATGAAAATGAAGTTAACATAACCAAAGAATCAACTGATAAAAAGTTGCCTCCTCTTGATTGATTACTCAGTAACAGGGGCTTTTTTGGTCGGGTTAATGGGTGCGGGCCACTGCATTGGTATGTGCGGTGGTCTGATAGGTGCTTTTTCATCGCAATTGCCATCAAAAGATCATCAAAACCGATTAACAGCTAAATTAACCTTTTTATTGACCTATAACCTAGGTCGAATATTAAGCTATGCAATTGCAGGTGGCTTAGTGGGCGGCTCTGCTAGTGCATTAGGACGATTATTTGATGTGAATTTATACCTGATCATCCTCAGGATTTTTGCTGGTATGATGATGATCATCACAGGTTTGTATATCGCACAAATTTGGTCTGGGGTGGTGCAGATAGAGCGGCTTGGCAAAATCCTCTGGCAGGTATTATCCCCTTTGGCACGACGGATCACCCCGATAAAAAGCTTACATCACGCATTTGTTGGTGGTATGTTATGGGGTTGGCTTCCTTGCGGTTTGGTTTACAGTACATTAACTTGGGCGGTTGCCGCCCATTCGGCACAGCAAGGGGCATTAATTATGGCTGCATTTGGCATGGGCACCTTGCCAGCCTTATTCAGTGCTGGAGTCGCAGCGAATACATTAGCGCGATGTGTCCAGCATAAAGTAGTGAGATTGTTCAGTGGTTCAATGTTGGTCTTATTTGGTTTACAAACATTGTATATCGCAATTGCACAACTAAGCTAAGCTTACCGATTTAATTCATCATCATCGTAATAGAGGAATGTAAAAAAGTTTATGACAGACAGTAATAACAGTCGTGGTTCAATTCATTCTGGATCTGCCATTCATTGTCACAATTGTAATATGGGTGCTTTATGTATGCCTTTTACGCTTAATAGTGTTGAACTCGACCGCCTCGACGATATCATTGAAAGAAAAAAGCCATTGCAAAAAGGTGAGCAAATTTTTAAATCAGGGGATAAGCTAAGCTCTCTTTTTGCTATTCGCTCTGGTACGATTAAAAGCTTTACTATTACAGAACAAGGTGATGAACAAATTACGGGGTTTCATCTTGCGGGTGATGTCGTGGGTTTCGATGCTATTTATTCTCAACAGCATACAAATTTTGCCCAAGCACTTGAAACATCAATGGTCTGTGAAATTCCATATTCAACACTTACTGACATCAGTGGGACAATACCAAAACTAAGACAACAAATAATGCGTTTGATGAGTAATGAGATCCGCAGTGATCAAGACATGATTTTACTCTTAAGTAAAAAAAATGCCGAAGAGAAATTAGCGGCATTTATTAGTAATTTAGCCGTACGATTTGGTAGCTGTGGCTTTTCATCAAAAGAATTTAGATTGACCATGACTCGAGGAGATATTGCTAATTACTTAGGATTAACTGCTGAAACGATTAGCCGCTTAATCAGCCGGTTGAAAAAGGCGGAATTAATTGAAGTGAAAGGTAAATACATCACAATTATTAATTTTAGTGAACTTAATAAACTTGCTCAAAGTAGCACGACTCTTCGATAATAAACCGTTAATACAGATGCAAAAGGATCGATGCTGCATCTGTATTTATTGTTAGCGTCCCCAACGTGCTTTGGCCATTGCAGATTCTTTTGCTAATATATTTCTACCATAACGATAAACCATTTCACTTGATGCCCAGCGACCCGCTTGCTGAACTTCGAGAATAGAATAGCCAGCACTTAATAGATCCTGACAAGCTCCAACTCGAGCACTGTGCCCAGACCATGGTGCTATTTCATGAGTTAAATTTATATTTTTTGTACATAAATCATTAAAGGCACGTTTAAAAACCCTGTCGACAGTGTAACGAGAAATAGGACCGTTGTGTTGTGCTGGCTTGCCATTTCGTGTCATTTTCTTAAATAGAAAATTAGACTTATTCACCGTATGAGACAAATAATTATTTATAATTTTAACACATTGTCGACTCAACATGACGGTATCGGGATCACCAGATATATTTGTTTTTGTGAAAGGAATAAGCAAAGTCGCACGACCATCTGATTGATAACTTATATGCGCTAACTCAATTCGTGCTAACTCACTTTCACGCATCATCGTTTCATACGCCGTTACCATTATCGCTAAATTTCTATATTGCAAAGGTGTTCCAGATCCAATCCACAAATCAATTAGCGCATCACAGTGTGAACTGCGAAATGGACTTGCTTGTGTGACAAGTTCGCTTGATCTGATTTTTTGTTTTCTGATCCCGCCCACTACATCAATTGATTTTTGAGTATGACAGGGTGAAGGTAATCCGGCAGCTAAGTGAATTTTACTTACGGCCCAGCGATATTGGCTTAAGGTATTCATTTTTACCGCTGACTTTCTATCATTCATGTAGTCGACAAATGTGGTCGCCGATGCTGGTAGTGAAGTACATTGATGTTTGTGACACCACAATTCAAAACTTTGCCAATAGATAAACAATGTCTTAATGGTGTTATCTGATAAACCGCTATCATTTTTCGCAAAGTCTGCCAGTAAATGTTTAATGAGTAATCGTACTAAATCTTGATCAACCAGATCTGAGGATAAAGCCAACTGTGATTTGAGGCGTTTTTCAAGTAAACTACGTGTGTCTAACAGTGATTCTTGAATTGATGTTGGTGCGATGGATTGCGGTAAATCGCCATAAGATGGCGTCAGTTCAGTATTATTTTTCACAACATGCACCATTTGAATTTTGATTATCATGGTAAAAAGACAATAATTCATCAATGACCTCATCAAGGCTAGTAAAACCTTGAGTCGTCTTAACATGGTGAAGCTTGCTAAGTAGTGAAGACGAGATCTCTGGTCTTGCTTTACGCTTCCGTTTTGCTTGTTGACTAAATTTTTGCTTCATGTGTCGCCAGCCCTCATCAGAAAAAATGCGGCTTAGTTCTTGGTTTAAGGTGTTCATTTCATGTATTGATATACCTTCACCTTCAATTTCACATTGTTTAATCGTTCTAAGTAAACGTAAAAAATAGGATTGATGGGATTGATATTCTGTAGAACTTGCAAAAGGTTTATACCATGACGGATTATCTGAAATGTTAATGTTTGATAACCATGTTTTTAATAAATCAGCAGAAATTTTTATCTCTGTGATTGATAACATTCTGAGGTTATAACCTCGCCCAGTACGTCCGTTATCATAAATCCATTTAGGCGGAGTGTAATTGTCATCTTGTTCTACTCTTTCTTGTGTTATTAACAATTCTATTCCTATATCTCATACTATTATTTTGCCAAGCACTCAATCATGGTGACACCATAAAAAATACAATAGCCTCATCGGGCATTATGTCTTTATGCAACATAACTCTAATTATGTTGCATAAAGAGCAGTTTATCAATAGTCTATTTAAACTGTGTCACCATAAAAAAATGCTTTGGGTTTAGTGAGAGGATAAGTTGGTTATATTTACTTTGCGGTAGCTTGAAAAACATCCAATAAAGGTAATATAGATGCTGTAGATGAGTTCATTTTCGAGGATATCGCTAGGATGCTCATTAAATGTTATTTAATCGTTAATTTTGAAAATTAACGTTTGACAGCTTTATTTATCAAGTAGATACTTAATTTTTAGCCTGTATGCCGTAATTAATATGACCAATAGAGCTACCCTGAATTCGTATATAAAAACCAACCACTTGCAACTGGCAGAGGCCCTTTCTGAGCTAGCCACTTTTGTCTGTGACAATATGATTAATATTTGTATGTACACGTTGCCCGCCAATAAAATAGGTGAAGAAAATACCACTCCTAGCAATATTAAAGTCATGGAAGAGCTTACGCAAATAACCGAGCAGACAAAGCGTTATGCTCGGCAAGCAATAACTCAACTGAAAATTGACGCATTCAATGAAAATACCTATTTAGCAAAGCGTTTTCCTGGATTAATTGTTTTACCTAAAAAATCGAAAGATGAATTCATCGAGTTAAACAATGAAGTTAACCAACGTCGAGTCATTTTTAGTGATTCGATTAAAGTGGGTTTTGCGAAACGACAACTCATCCATGAAAACTTACATGAACTTATCCCTAATCTAGTACTTCTTAGTGCCGTCAGAAAAATGAAATATATGGATACAATCGTCGATGAAATATCATCTGTTAATTTTTATTGGCGCGCTAAAAAAATGCAACATCACGTCAAACATGATGTTGCCGCTGATATTTTAAAATCCAGCATCAATGCAAAAAACTTCGAATGCTTTGGTTTAAATAAAGAAGAACTCATAGCCCGTTACGAAAAAGAAAGAGAATTAATGAGTCGAGTTTCTTCAAGTGCAAAAATAACTGAAATAAGATTTGCACGAGTTCAACCTTTAATCGATATATGGTGTAAGAATACTGGTGATACACGCAGCAAACGAATGTTAAGCACTAATGCTACATTGCCTATAATATTGTTTAATACACCTGTAACTATTAATGCGTTAAAGAACTATCAATATCGTGAGCCTACACCGATTAAACATCCGGTGCTCATACCTCGTAAACATTGGTATGTGATCAATTAATATTAATGAGACAATAATTAATTTACTTATTTTAAAACAATGGTATAACAAGTTAAGCAATATGGGCTAACTTGATCTAAAACAATGTATTTTACGCGATATGCGCCATTATTAATGGTATAAAATGAGTAAGGGACAAAAATATGAAAGAATATAAAAATCTGTTAGTTGTCATTGATCCAACCAGTGATCCACAACCCGCACTCGCAAGAGCAATTGAGCTCGCCACCCACAATCAAGCGAGCATAACTGTATTCCTTTCCATTTATGATTTTTCTTATGAAATGACCTCGATTTTATCAGGCCAAGAGCGTGAATCCATGAGAAAAGGCGTCATTGCTCAACGACAAGCCTGGCTTGATGAGGTGCTAGAGCAGTATGCTTGTCCAGAGATCAGCATTAAAAGTGAAGTCATTTGGCACAACCGCCCCTTTGAGAGTATTATTCAGCATGCTATTTCTGGCAATTTTGATCTCATTATCAAAGGGACCCATGAGCATGATAAACTCAAGTCGGTTATTTTTACCCCAACAGATTGGCATTTGATGCGTAAATCCCCTGCCCCAGTGTTGTTAGTTAAAGAACATGACTGGCCTGTAGCAGGTAAAATATTATGTGCTATTAATGTTGGATCAGAGGATAAAGATCATCTTACACTCAATCATAAAATTATTGAGTGTGCAAAAGCGCTTGCTAAACAGTTTGATGCTCAAGTTCATCTTGTCAACGGTTACCCAGGTACGCCGATTAATCTTGCTATCGAATTGCCCGATTTTGATGCTCATGCTTATAGTCAAACAATTAGGCTCCAACATGAGCAAAGGGTATTCGATCTCGCCTTAACATTGGGCATTAGTCAAGATTGCTGTCATATAAAAGAAGGTTTACCTGAAGATGTGATCCCCGATCTTGCTATGCAATTAGATGCGGAATTGGTCATTTTAGGCACCGTAGGCAGAACTGGATTTTCTGCAGCATTGATAGGAAATACAGCAGAACATGTGATCGATAGCATTAACTGTGATTTATTAGCCATTAAGCCTGACGGGTATAAATCTCCTTTAGAACAAAGTTAAGCTGATAACTCAGCTTTTTAACACTGTAGTTTTAGGATATACTACGCGCCCATAATTCAAGTGTTATTAGGCGCGTTTTTATGTCGACCGGTCAAACAACTCAGCAAATCACTCGCATAAAAAAACTTCAAAAGAAGATTAAAAGCGAAGTCGGTAAGGCCATCTCTGATTATAATATGATTGAAGAAGGTGATCGGATCATGTGCTGCCTTTCTGGCGGAAAAGATAGTTATGTCATGCTGGATATACTACTGGACTTACAACAACGAGCCCCCATAAAATTTGAGATTGTGGCCGTTAATTTAGATCAAAAACAGCCTGGTTTTCCTGAACACATTCTTCCTGCTTACCTCGATAACTTGGGTGTCGCTTATCATATCTTAGAAAAAGACACTTATTCAATCGTTAAAGATAAAATCCCCGAAGGTCAAAAAACCTGTTCTCTATGCTCTCGATTACGTCGTGGGACCTTATATGGCTTTGCACAAAAAATAGGGGCAACAAAAATTGCTTTGGGGCATCATAGGGATGACATTATTGAAACCCTGTTCTTGAATATGTTTTTTGCGGGTAAACAAAAAGCCATGCCACCTAAGCTACTCTCAGATGATGGCGCAAATATAGTGATCCGTCCCTTGGCTTATTCTCGTGAGAAAGAAATTGCCGAATATGCTGAATTAAAATCATTTCCTATTATTCCATGTAATTTATGTGGTTCTCAAGAAAATTTAAAGCGAGCTTCAGTTAAAGACATGCTTAATCAATGGGATATTGAACACCCTGGACGGATAGAGTCTATTTTTACGGCGATGCAAAATACATCACCTTCACAAGGGGTAGACAGAGAACAGTTTGATTTTAGGTCGTTAACTCGTGATCCTAATGCGCCATTAAAAGGGGAAGTGGCAGAATCGGTGCTCCCAGCCTTCGACTTTGTCGATGTGTCAAACAATGGCCATATTGATCTCGATGCGGCCAGTAGCATTAAAAGAGTAAAAGATGAGCATAAAATAGCAGTGGTGAATACCTATACACCTTAATGTCTAATTAGAAACCAAAAAATAGTTTTTTGGTTTCTAATTCAATTTAGTCACCATTTGTCCAAGGGCTTATAACCTTAGGTTTTAACGATAGTTTAAGGTTGGTTAAGGTTAAAATTTGCGCTCGACTAAGCCTCAACTTACCAGAAACAGACTGTACAACACCATCAATGTTAACCGTAACATCACTGTCAGCTTCGAATAAAAAACTCACACCTGCAATATCGGTTGTGAAATAACGCATAGGGAACCCCTGCATTTCACTCAGCATGGCATTCATTTCAGCTTGGATCTCAACAATATCACCGTGTGTATACTCCATTTTGGTTTGTTTTGCTCTGACTTGCATCGCAATATTACAATGTTTCGTTTCACCTTGAATATCTAAATTAATCAAAGCTCTATCAGATTTTAATTTTTCATCAAAGGGTAAAAATAGTCGTTGTTCTTTAGTAATGATTAAAGGAAATGATTCTTTTTCAGTGCTAATATTACCACTTTGTATTCGGCACTTTTCTTTATTTGGTACCGAAAAAACCAGCTCTACCTGTGAATAATGTCCCTTATTGACCTGTTTTAATCTTTGGTAAAAACCTTGGTACTCTAATGATATCGGAATAGCTTGCACTGAAGAACAAACGATGATTAAACAACTAAACAGAAGGTTTCTTTTCATTATTTCCTACCAAGTATTGCTGATTATGACGTAACATTTCTAAAAGCTCATCAATGTACGCTTCTTGTCGTTCTGAATAATTGACTAACCCATATACGAGTTTATCAGCGCTGGGTTCTTTATTTTCCGCGCGCATGTCTGCACGAATTGAACGAAATAATGCATAGGCAGCATTAGAATTCAAATTTTTCATATATGAGGCAACAGAATCTTCAACTGAGTCATACACGGCAACCTCATGCGACATGCCAGCGGTTCTTGATTGTGGTACTAAACCACACCCTTTTTTAAAACACCATTGACCAAAAAAGTTAAACCCTTCCTTAGCAAACCTTGAACTGCCCCACCCCGTTTCATTAGCTGCTTGAATAAGCACCATTGACTCTGGAATGATATCAGTTCTTATCAACAATGTTTCAATCGTGGCAATATTGATAATGCGAGGCGTGTATTTGTATTTGGTCGCGATTTCTTCGATATGATAATTCTCTGCCTCCGTCAGCGCCAAGCCGTTGTTTAGGTGCTGCAATGAGTCTTGTAAAAATTGGCGTTCTTCTTTTATTATCCCATTTTGAAGCCGGATCCACGGACGTAAATACTCAAAGAATGCTTTCTTTTTATCACTCACAAGCGAAATAGAAGCAAAATCTGGGATTAAGCTAAGCGGCTGCTTATTTTCAACGAGTTGCCCTAATTGTTGATCTTTTTTATCTTCTTTTACAACAAAATTAAGCGTTAATATAATAAAGACAAGTATAACAACACTTACCGATACGGTTAATTGACCCACTCTTCCTGTTTTCATTCGCACCTCAAATCAAATTATTGGTTCAGATTATAAGCCATATTTCACTTTCGACAAAACATCTGTTTGAATAACTATTCTAGGTTATAATCGGTGATGATTGATCCCTGGGTGTTAGCAAGGAAAACCCTGATGCAAGATAATGCACTAAACAAATTTGATAATGTCGTCGCCATTGGCGGTGGTCATGGACTAGGAAGAGTACTGTCAACGCTTTCCTTCCTTGGACCTAAATTAACAGGTATTGTTGCGACAACGGATAATGGAGGCTCAACAGGCAGACTTAGACAACAGCAAGACTGCATTGCATGGGGTGATCTGCGTAATTGCTTATCACAATTGGCAAGCAATCCCTCAATTGGCTCTTTATTATTTGAATATCGCTTTACAGGCGAAAATGAATTATCTGGTCACAATCTAGGTAACTTAATGCTACTTGCATTAGATCAACTGTGTGTCAGACCATTAGAAGCTGTCAATATAATACGCCAATTTCTTAACATCGAAACCCGCGTTATCCCCATGTCAGAAGAGCCTACGCATCTCGTGGCTATTGAAGCTTGTGGTAATAAAGTCTTTGGTGAGATGAATGTAGATGAAATGTCGGAACACCCCATTGCGCTGTCATTAGAGCCAATGGTCACAGCCACCTGTGAAGCTTGTGATGCCGTACGTGAAGCCGATCTTGTGATCCTAGGACCAGGCAGCTTTTTAACCAGTGTCATGCCACCACTTTTGTTACCAAAATTTGCAGATGCCTTGGCTAATTCTAGTGCAGAAGTGGTGTTAATTGATAATTTAACCCGAGAGCCATCCTCTGCTGCAGATTTTTCGTTAACGCAAAAAGTCGACTGGTGCCATCAGATCCTCGGCATCAAATTAATCGACAAAATACTGGCTCATTCTGAAGAGAGTTACCAATGCGGTAACATTCTCTATCGTCCTTTAGTCAGTCAACATCATATTGGTCTACATGATCGAAAAGCACTTGCAAAAGCACTGGCATGTATTGTTTCAGATTTTTAAATTGATCATTAAAAAACCCAAAGAATCACTATATGCTTTGGGTTTATCAACTGAATAAGCGCTTTGACGTAAAAGCTGATTACAGTACGCTGGCGATTGCTTTACAAATCACAGGCATATTATCTTTCGTCATACCCGCAACACTTATCCGGCCTGAGCCTACGATATAAACGGCATGCTCATCTTTAAGCTGAGAGACTTGCGCTTTAGAAAGACCTGAGAAACTAAACATCCCATTTTGTCTTGAGATAAAACTAAAATCTTGTGTGACTCCCTCCTCTTTTAACGTCGCCACAAAAAGCGTTCTCATTTTAGCGATACGCTCACGCATTTCCGTCAGCTCAGCTTTCCACATGGTTTTTAACTCTGCATCAGCTAAAATGGTGCTAACAATTAACGCGCCATGTGCCGGCGGATTTGAATAGTTTCCTCGAATAGTACTTTTTACTTGGCTAAAGGCTTTAATGGCAGAAGCCTGAGTATCAGCCACAATTGTCACCGCACCTATACGTTCATTGTATAAGCCAAAGTTTTTAGAAAAGGAGTTTGCAATTAACAGCTCTGGAACAGTATTAGCCACAATCCTCAATCCGTTAGCATCTTCATCGACACCAGCACCAAAACCTTGATAGGCAAAATCAAATAAGGGAATTAATGCTTGTTTCAAACAAAGATCAGCAATGATATGCCATTGTGCTTCGGTTAAATCGATCCCAGTAGGGTTATGACAACAGCCGTGAAGTAGCACCAGATCGCCCGCTTTAGCAGTGGTAAGATCAGCGACCATAGCATCGAAATCTTTATCATGAGTGTCGGCTTTATAATAGCGATACTCTTTAATTTCAAGCGAAGCCGATTGGAAGATATTTTTATGATTTGCCCAAGTAGGTGAGCTAACCCAAATGGTTTTCGATTGGGTATTACGGACCAAAAACTCTGCCGCTATACGTAGCGATCCTGTGCCACCAGGCGCTTGTGCAGTTAACGCTCTTTTATGCTTAACAACGGGGTGATCGGCACCAAAAAGCAACGCTTGAACTGCCTGATTATAGGCTTGAACGCCATCAATTCCCAAATAATTTTTACTTTTTTCAGTGGTAAGTAATCGCTGCTCAGCTAATTTAACAGACTCTAAAATAGGGGTTAATCCTGCCTCATTTTTATATATCCCAACACCTAGATTGACCTTTTCAGATCTCGTGTCTGCTTTAAATTCATCCGTTAAACCTAAAATGGGATCGGCTGGTGCAAGTTCAACCTGAGTAAATATCATGACTGCTTTCCTAAAGTATTTGAATGTAGGGGCTGATACTAGAATGATCCAGACAGATTACATTCTGTCTATTGAGATTTCTTAAGTATTGTACTCTTTATACCACTGTAAGGAGCTAAGAGGTAGTGAGATTTTATACTAGTAGAAAAAATAGTTTTTAGGCGGGATCATAAGACATAAATCGATAGATTATAACAAAAAAGCCCTGACGTATGTCAGGGCTTAAATGATGGTACCCGAGGCCGGACTTGAACCGGCACGCTTATTCAGCGAGGGATTTTAAATCCCTTGTGTCTACCGATTCCACCACTCGGGCAAACTCGTTGATATTGACAATACGTATTATCGGTAGTTAATACTGTTTTCTCTAACGAGAGAAAACTCATCAATATCTAAATATGGAGGCGCGACCCGGAGTCGAACCGAGATGGACGGATTTGCAATCCGCAGCATAGCCATTCTGCCATCGCGCCAACTCATTGTTTAATTTGGAGCGACATATCGGGTTCGAACCGATGACCTATACCTTGGCAAGGTATCGCTCTACCAACTGAGCTAATGTCGCATAATCTCTAGACAATCATTATCTGTAAATATCAATAAAGGTCACATCTTCATTCTTTATCAACTGAGTTAATGATATCAATCTTACTGTTCTGACAAGGTTTGTTTAATCTCTTTGCCTTGACTTCGGGATGGGATTCTACCGATTTGAGCTGCAGAGTCAATCCTGAAAACGAGATTAAAAGCGATTTTTTATCTAACTGATGTTAAAACAAACCAAAGCCTTATTTTTTGAACAATTTACTCATGTTTTAATATTATCTTAATCAAATTCATCCATAAAAATGAAAAAGCTCCAGCCTTTATTATGGGCTGGAGCTTCTTTCATCATAACGTGTAATACTCTTAAACCAGAGGCAAAGATTGATAATTAAGTCCGAGCATCTTTTGCATGACTCCCACCACTTGGCAACTATAGCCAAACTCATTGTCATACCAGACGTAAAGAATAGCACGCTTATCGTTAGCAATTGTCGCCTGTGAATCAATCACACCAGCATAACGTGAACCAACAAGATCGGATGATACAATTTCGGTTGATTCAGTAAAGTCCACTTGGTTTTGCAGATCTGAATGGAGTGCGATATTTCGTAGGTAATCGTTCATCTCTTCTTTATTGGTTTCATGATGTAAATTCAAACTAATGATCGCCATTGACACATTCGGTGTCGGTACTCTAATGGCATTGCCCGTTAACTTACCTTCAAGCACCGGTAGGGCTTTAGATACCGCTTTAGCAGCACCGGTTTCGGTGATCACCATGTTCAATGGTGCACTGCGTCCTCTGCGATCCGCACTGTGATAGTTATCGATAAGATTTTGATCATTGGTATAAGAATGAATCGTCTCTACGTGCCCATTTTCAATGCCGTATTTATCGTTAACTGCTTTTAATACCGGTGTGATGGCATTAGTCGTACAGCTCGCAGCAGAAACAATAGTATCTTCAGGTAAAATATCTGACTCATTAACGCCATAAACAATGTTTTTAATACTGCCTTTAGCAGGGGCAGTAAGTAGCACCTTAGTCGCGCCTGTAGACTTAAGGTGTAAACCTAATCCATCTTCATCTTTCCAGATCCCAGTATTATCAACAACGAGGGCATCATTGATACCATGGCTTGTATAATCAATTTCGTCTGGTGAATTGGCATAAATCACCTGAATATACGTACCATTAGCGATAATGGCATTATTTTCCTCATCAACTTCAACAGAGCCATTAAAAGGACCATGAACAGAGTCCCTTCTGAGTAAACTTGCTCGTTTTTCAAGGTCGCCTTTACGCCCACCACGTAACACGATTGCGCGTAAACGTAATTTATTACTGACCCCGGTTCTCTCTATCAATAAACGAGCTAGTAAGCGACCTATTCGACCAAAACCATAAAGTACAACGTCTCTCGGCTTCTCTTGATCATTATGATCAATGGCAGTAGCAAGCTCTTGACTCATGTATGCTTCAATGCCATTGACATCAGCATTCTCACGCCAATACTTAATCGCAAGCTTACCAATATCCACTTTACACTGTTTTACTGCTAACTTACTTAAAGCTTCAACAAAAGGAAAACTTTCACGCAGCCTAAGTTTGTAACCGACATGCTTACTTACTAAACGGTGTGATTTGATGATTTCTATCGTAGAGGCATTCAGTAGAGGCTTACCGTATAAAACGACCTCAACACCTTGATTACGATATAATTTACCAAGAAGAGGTTGCATAGCCTCCGCCATTTCGAAACGTTCTTGCCAGCTTTGTAGGTGTTTATCAGCGCTCATTACAGATCCTTTATCTCACGATATCTACTTTTATTTCGCAGAAATGATTGAGTAACAAAAAAAAAAGACCAATACTTTAATTATTAATCGGGTATCCCCCATTATGGTCGGCGCCATTGTAATGAAAAGTGGGCTTTCAAGCCAGCAAGATATTAACGGTTAAAATGTAATTTTATTAGCATAAAATCTGTTTTGGAGCTTATTTTGAGTCTAAATGTAGTAATATTTACATCATTTTACAGCATTATTATTATTTCGGTCCTACTTGGCTGCGATACCGCAGTAAATAGCAGCAGTATCTGTAAAAAAAATCCTGACATTTGTGACGACTTACACCAAGACAGTTGGTGTCGGATAGAAAAATCTGACTTAATTGGCAGTAGATTAATAACTAAACATGAACAACCTACGTCAGGAAAAGCCCTCTATTCACAACTAATCCATTTAGAAAAATACAATAAATGCATTGAGCTTGCCTCCGGCGTAAAGCACATTCTCGCGCCTAAAAGAACCAATGATAGAGTAAGAGCATTTGGGCTCAGCTCACAAAGTTTGGCAGAACTCCAAGTCTTGACTAAGGAGAGCCACAATGTTCATCTCGCCTTTTACCATTGGATGCGTTTTAATGATCAAATTGCCAAAAACAAAGTACTGCATGCAATGCAATTAAATTTGATCGATGATATTAACATACTCGCCAATATCGCTTCCCATTTTCAAAAATACGATCTAAACAAAGCAAAAGCCACTTATTTAGATGTCTTAAATCGAAGCTCTCAAGATAACTTTAAACCCGAATGGTTACTTGGTTTAGCCAATACTTATCAAAAATTAGATAATGCAGCCTTCACGTATCTTCTATCTAGGGCCAATATTCTCATGACCGACAATCAAGTATCAGAAAAAAAAATGCTCATGATCATTGATGGGGATACTACACTTCAAGCTTCTCTAGACATACAAGCGAAAAACTTAGCTGATGCACTTGGAGAGGGCCATTACCCATCCAGTGAAATTAAGCGTATTTTAGAAAAAGAATAAGCCTCTCACTTTTGTGACTACGAACAAAACTGCCCAAAACGGGGTTGTGACAACATACTAGGGACTGTGTATCTTTAGAGCTTGAATTTTGCTCAATATCAATGGATTTAATGTAAGGCGTCGGGTGATGAAGCGTAATCGGTTCAGTAAAAATCCCGCAACACTGCAATAAAGCCATCGGGATGAACGCGGTACCTTGTCACTTGTTGGTGTAGAATAACTAACCTACACAAGTTTCACCTTGTATAAAATATCAGCATGAAAACCATAAAAGATAAACAGACCCTAGACAGTTCATGTAAAAAAATGACCATAAAAGCGTAATAATCATGATGAACACGAAAAAAACACCGAGATATCGGATATAGCTTGACAGTAGTTGTCAGTTTGGTAATTTTACTACTAGAAGTTATTTTTACACTTACCTGAGGGATATGAGATGTCTATCCGAGTTGCTATTAACGGCTATGGCCGTATTGGACGAAATATTTTACGAGCACTGTATGAAAGTGAAAAAAATTACCCGATCCAGATTGTCGCTATCAACGATCTTGGTGACGCCTCAATCAATGCTCATCTAACCAAGTACGACTCTGTTCATGGTCGTTTCAACGCAAAAGTTGAACACGATGATGAAGCTATCTATGTTAATCAAGATAAAATCCTGACGTTTTCTCAACGAGATCCCTCAAAGCTACCCTGGAAAGCGTTACAAGTTGATGTAGTTTTTGAATGCACAGGCATGTTTACCTCAAAAGACGCTGTTCAACCTCACTTAGACGCAGGGGCTAAGAAAGTGTTGATATCAGCACCCGGAAAAAATGTTGATGCTACTGTCGTTTATGGCGTCAACAACCACGTCATCACAGCAGATATGACGGTTGTCTCTAATGCTTCTTGTACGACCAACTGCTTAGCCCCAATTGCTAAACCTTTAAACGATATGATTGGCATTGAATCAGGGTTAATGACGACCATCCATGCCTACACCAATGATCAGCGTCTTTCTGATGTTTATCATACGGATCTTCGTCGAGCTCGAGCAGCCGCCATGTCAATGATCCCCACACAAACTGGCGCTGCAGCAGCAGTAGGCCTTGTGGTACCAGAACTGGCAGGTAAATTTGACGGTTTAGCCGTACGTGTACCTACGGTCAACGTCTCATTGGTGGATTTATCTTTTATCGCATCTCGTGATACAACGGTTGAAGAAATCAATGCCATTATCAAAAATGCCGCCGCATCCGCCCCAATGAGTGAAGTATTGGCTGTTAATGAAGAACCATTAGTGTCTATCGATTTCAATCATAATCCCTTTTCATCTAACTTCGATGCCACTCAGACTCGTGTAAAAGGTCGTTTAGTGAAAGTAATGTCTTGGTATGACAATGAGTGGGGCTTCAGCAATCGTATGCTAGATAATGCAATCGCACTGATGACTGCCAAGTAATGAACTAACTCAACAAAATCAGTCACTATTTTAGTGACTGATTTTTATCTCTTAACTGACAATCCCACAAATTTCACTTCTTTTTTGTGGCAAAGTTCAACATGATATGACTGGATATCATCCCCCGCCCTCAGCCTAAATCATGCCTAATCACACTGAATAAACTGTTATTTATTATCACTGATATTAATCACCTCACTTATCTTTATCACTCATCGATATTAATGCTTACTTATCATGCAAACGACATACATATTTACATAATGGATGTGTAACATTGGCGCGTTTGAATTAACATACTCTATGATAAAAGGAACTTTCACTAAATAAAAACAAATAAATAGACTTAAGCTATTGAATAAAAACAACATAGACTTAAGTAAGAGGATGTGTACGTGGCGACCAAAAAACAAATAATACTCCCTATAGTTGTATTACTAATCGGTGCTGGTGGTTTTTTAGCCATATCCGCACTAAAAAAACCATTAGAAGAAAAACCCCAGATAGATAACACTCCTTTAGTGGCTATCAAGCCAGTTGAAATGGCACCTATGACTTTTTCGGTCGGATCATACGGAATAGTCAAGCCTAAATATGAAACTGAACTCGTCGCTCAAGTCAATGGCGAGATCATATTTTTATCTAACAACTTTGTCTCAGGCGGGTTTGTCAGTAAAGGGGATATCATTGCTAGAATAGACCCCAGTGACTATGACGCTGATCTCATTGATGCAAAAGCAAACTTAGCCTCAGCCAAGGCGGCGTTAGTTCAAGAACGCGCTCAAGGAAAAGTCGCTGAGGAAGAATGGAAAAACATTAAAGATGGCTTACCCACCGAACTGAGTTTACGTAAACCACAACTTGCCCATGAAATCGCAAAACTCAATTCATCTGAAGCGGGGTTAAAACGAGCGCTACGCAACGTTGAGCGAACCATCATTAGGGCGCCTTACGACGCATTGATTGGCAGTAGAGACGTTGGGTTAGGCTCTTATGTCAGTCAAGGCAGTGCTGTAGGCAAAGTGTTAAGCACAGCACAAGCAGAGATACGGCTCCCCTTAGCCGATAAAGAACTTCGATACCTCACCCATAAAGGAAAAGGGGCAATGGTCGAAATGAGTGCCACTGTGGGGGGTAAAAATCAACAGTGGCCAGGCCGTATTGTTCGCAGCGAGGGAGTCATTGACAGTACCAGTCGTATGACTTATCTAGTGGCTGAAGTCGCAGACCCATATGGCCTTAAAGATAATAATAATGAGTTAAGGTATGGTACCTACGTGACAGCCAAAATCACCGGTAATAACGCCGGGGAAGTCACCGTGTTGCCAAGGCATCTCATCGTAGATGGGAAAATTGCAGTATTAGATAAAGAGAATAAACTCAGGTATAAACCAGTCACAGTGATCCGTCAATCTGGTGCAAATGTTGTCATTTCAGCGGGATTAGAGCAGGGAATGAATATCATCACATCTGCATTAGATTACCCTATCGAAGGCATGCAGCTGGCGCTTCCTAATGAGACAATATTGCAGCAAGATGGCTCAGAAGAAAAAGAGACTCAACTTGCAATGGAAGAGAAGGAATAAGCCATGTCTGAGTCTATCAATCCCCACTCATCATCAACATTATCCCATGACGACGTCAATAGCGGCATCATCGCTTGGTTTGCTCGTAATAGCGTTGCCGCTAATTTATTAATGATCATTATCATTGTAGGGGGCTTACTAACCGCAAATACCATCCGAAAGCAGTTTTTCCCACAAGTGGATATTAACTGGATTGAATTTAATGCTTCCTACCCTGGTGCAGCTCCTCAAGAAGTTGAAGAAGGGATCACCATTAAAATTGAAGAAGCATTAGAAAGCGTTCAAGGCCTTAAACGTGTGATAACTTATTCAAATCGAGGCCAAGCATCAGGGTATTTTCGAATAGAAGACTCCTACGATCCACAAGTTGTACTGGATGAAATAAAATCTGAAATCGATTCCATTTCTAGCTTTCCAGACGGTATGGAGCTGCCTAAGGTTGAGCGTATTAAGTTGCGACAAGAAGTGCTATACATAAGCTTATATGGTGATATAACGCACCGACAGCTCAAAGAATTAGGCGAAAATATTCACGATGAGTTGATGCAATTACCTTCAGTGAATATTACAGACTTCTATGGCGGTCTGGATTATGAAATTGCCATTGAAGTGAGTAAAGATAAATTACGTGAATTTGGCCTGAATTTTAACGACGTCGCTAAAGCGGTACAAGGCTTTTCACGCAACATGTCTGCAGGACAAATACGTGCAGAAACGGGTTACATCAATTTGCGAGTCCAAAATCAAGCGTATGTCGGATATGAATTTGAAAATTTACCGTTAATTACCTTAAAAGATGGTACCAATGTCTTATTGGGAGATATTGCGACTGTCATTGATGGATTCGAGGAAGGCATTCAATACTCTAAGTTCAATGGCAAAAACTCAGTGACTTTTTTTGTCGGGGCTGCAAACGATCAAAGCATGACTGATGTCGCTGATATCGTGAAAAAGTACGTTGCCAAAAAACAGAACATCTTACCTGAAGGGTTGAAACTTGAAACCTGGGTAGATATGTCCTATTACCTCGAAGGTCGGTTAGATCTCATGCTAGATAGCATGAAAAGTGGGGCTATTTTAGTCTTTATCATGTTGGCACTTTTCCTACGTGTGCGATTAGCATTTTGGGTCATGATGGGATTACCAGTTTGCTTCCTCGGTGCCTTGCTATTGATGCCGATGCCCATGTTAGATGTCACCGTCAATGTGATCAGTCTGTTTGCCTTTATATTGGTCCTTGGTATTGTGGTCGATGACGCCATTGTCATGGGAGAGAGTGCCTATGATGAATGTGACAAAAATGGTCAGAGTTTAGACAATGTCATACGCGGGGTAAAGAAAGTTGCTATACCAGCCACGTTTGGTGTATTAACCACTATCGCCGCTTTTACACCTTTAACCCTTAGTGATGGACCCACCTCAGCTTTTGGTAAAGCAATAGGCACTGTCGTTATTTTATGCCTTATTTTTTCATTGGTAGAGTCAAAGCTGATTTTGCCTGCCCACTTAGCAAGAATGAAACAAAAAACCATCGTCAAACCAGGCTCAAAGAACCCATTAGATTGGCTCAGAAATATTATCAATGCTATCCAAGATAGAGTCGATCGTACTCTGCACCTGTTTATTAACTCTGTCTATCGCCCTGCCCTCAAAAAAGCAGTTAAATATCATTATACCACCATCATGGTCTTTATCAGTTTTATGCTTATCTGTGCAGGCCTTTATGCAGGTGGTCTCGTTCGCTTTATCGGTCAACCCAAGATCCCCCATGACTTCCCACAAATCGAAATAGAGATGAATGTCGACGCCTCAGAAAAAGCCACGTTAACGGCGGCATTAGCGATCAAAAGAGCGATTTATGATGTCGATAAACAACTTGAAGAGCAATATGATCAGGCCATGGTCTCTGACATGCAAGTCGAACTTGGAGGCCGCACCTCAGCGAAAGTCATGACTAAACTGGTGGATCCAGAGATAAGACCTCTGAACACTTTTCAATTAGCTGAACTTTGGCGTCAGGCTATACCACAGATCCCAGGAATAAAATCATTTGAAATTCAAGATAATCTCTTCGACGGGGGGCGTGATGATGGCGATATTAGCTTCCGCTTGGAAAGCAAGAACGAAGCGCAATTACTTGCTGCGTCCCTCGCGTTAAAAAACAAGCTAAATACCTTCAAAGGCGTTAGTGATATCAACGACAGCCGCCAATCTAGTGTGAAGGAATTACAATTTCAACTCAAACCGCAAGCCTATGGTTTAGGACTTACATTAGCTGATATTGCCTCTCAGGTCAGTAATAGCTTCTATGGTCTTGAAGCACAAAGAATTTTGCGTAACGGGACTGAAATAAAAGTCATGCTCAGATACCCAGAATCACAACGAAACTCCATCGCTCAGGTCTCTGATGTATTGATAGTCACGCCCCAAGGCGTTGAAGTTCCTCTGTCTGACGTCGTCAATGTCACTGTCACACAAGGAGTCAGTTATATTCGCCGTGAAAATGGCAATCGCACCATCAATGTCTGGGCCTCTGTCGATGCCGCCCAAGCGGAGCCATTCAAACTCGCTCAAGATATTCGCGATGACTTTATACCGCAATTATTAACACTCTATCCTAAAGTAAAAAGTGAAGTGTCGGGTAATATCCAAGAACAAATTGACAGCACGAAGACACAATTAAGAGACTTTATTATCTCCTTATTGATCATATACAGTTTGTTGGCCATACCGCTTAAATCTTACTCTCAACCTATGATGATCATGGCAGTGATCCCATTTGGTATTATAGGCTCTGTTATGGGTCATATGATCATGGGAATAGATCTCAGCGCATTGTCACTCTTTGGCATCATCGCAGCAGCCGGAGTCGTCATCAATGACTCTCTGGTGATGGTGGATCATATTAACAAATCAAGGGAAGCGGGGATCGTAATGAAAACAGCAGTGATTGAAGCGGGGTGTCGACGCTTTAGAGCCATTATGTTGACATCACTCACCACTTTCATCGGCTTAATGCCAATCATGACAGAGACCAGTATGCAAGCCAAAATGGTGATCCCTATGGCGACCTCCCTCGCCTTCGGTGTGCTGTTTGCAACCGTGGTCACCTTAATACTGATGCCTTGTTTATACTTAGCAATTGAAGATATAAAGAAGCTCATCGGCAGTAAACCTCGTGTTCCAGCGCAATTAAATAAGGACACTAATGGCAAAGAAGTTGAATTAATTGCGTAAATAATGAAGTTCAATTAAGACATTAAGTAAAATCAATAAGACCCCCTTGCATTATTGCAAGGGGGTCTTAAGCTGAAACGAACAATGGGAAAGCGACCTAACGCCGCTGTTGAAGCAGATTATCCTTCATTGTATGGTATGCTTGAGCGAATCAATTTCAATGGTGAGTCTCAACCAGTCCCATTAATAAATGTTAGTAATAAATTTATCAACTTCTGAGTAAAACGTAGCAGGGTTATGTTGTACCCAGTGGTTTGCCCCCTCAAACGAAACATTATTTAACGTAGCAATAAATGCCATCGCACGATCACACCCTCTTAGACTTTGCGTCCCCCAGAAGTAAACTTTAGGGATAGACAAGTTTTCATATATTTTCCCCCAACCGATAACACCGCGCATATCTTGAGTCGCATGTTGGGCATAGATTTCACTAGCAGTCTGACCAAGAACTGTGGGCTCACACCGTCTAACTGACGACAGGTATTTGATACCGGCTCCGTGGCTCCAAGACATAGCAAAACGAGTTGAAAAACCGTCACCTTTGATCCATTCTGAAAACTCGTCACAACTTAATTCTGAATATTTTTCGGCAATAATCTGAGATAAAATGATATTTTCTTCATGCAATCCACCTTCAGCATTAAGCAAACCACGCACTATACCTTTCGTATCGTATTGACAAACTAAGGTCGATGTATCGCCCCCCAAGAGTGCCATAAGAGAAAGCATTTGTGTATGTTTAATTGCTCAAGAGCTGTTAATATACGTTTTGCTTGAGTTTCTGTTGAGTGGGATATCACTGAAGCAGGAGAATAACCATAACCACATAAATCAAACATTATCAGGTTGTAATTCGGCAGCCAATCCAATGCGTCCGCAAAACAGAGATGCGATTCGCCCAGCCCATGAATTAGCACTAACGTTTCTTGAGACTCATCAATATCAGTAGACAAGCAATAAAGCTTATCAGCATCGATGTCTAGCCACTTTTCAACAAGCACATTACCCTCTCACTTCTTACAGCTTAATTAAACGTTATCATAACTAAATTAGCACGAAACGAAAGGGATAATTAATATGTTTCCTAAAATGTTGAGCAGAACAAAAACAATCCACTATCTTGGATAGTCTTGATAATTTCTTTTCTGGTGGCCTTGTTAACACCTTAATTTCTACTCGGAAGCATAAACTCGTGCCCAGTTAGTTCCGATGATATTTCATCAATGAATTGTGCTGTTGCCGAACTGACAAATTCAGATAGGAGCCAGTTGTGTTGACAATCGAAATGCTTAGAAAGCTTGTCCGGTGTATATCGAGATATTTCTGATAGTTTATGCATGGCAGCAATACCTTTAACATATTCTCGTGGTTAGAATATGTCTGTAATACTGATGGGGAGTCTTAAGCGTTCTGCTAGATAAATCACAGATAAAGCCAAATCGAAGAGATCGTTTGCTTGAAATAACGGGTGTATGCGGCAGTGGCCGTTGATGGCAAGGCCGTTCTATAACATCCCTGTTATCACGGCATTTGTGAATCCATTCACATCAGATGCTGTCGTCGAGCACAAGGACGTACTTGCAGCGAGCCACAGAAGTATCTGCACATACCCCGCTGGAAGCGATAAATAAAAGTGAAGGTATGATCTTAAAAAACCATCCAATACCCAATAAATCTACCCCAGAAGAGTAAAAATGAAATCAAGCTTCATTCGAAGGCTAACCAATTTAGCTATCTCAGGTGCACCTATTGCTCTTGCTTTATAATATGGCCAAGGGTTCAGTGATATCTAGCCATCAATAAGATCCAACTGGTAAACTGATACAAAAAAAATCGCTATCAAAAATAGAGACTTAGTGTTGTAATATGGCGAAGAGATAGGGATTTAAACCCTAGATGGGCGATAAACCTATGCCGGTTTTCAGATCTGGTGCATTTGACGACTTCGCTATCCTTGCGAGGGCAAAAAATACCCGCGCCAGTTTGATGATTTTTAATTCACCATAAATGGAGCTTTAATCAAGCTCACCTATTTTAAGGTCCCTAAATGACAAATTGAATATGGCCTCCAATCAAGCTGTGCTAATATCTGTATATTATCAATCAATTTATTATTAAGTAGCACTTGCTAATATGAATTCAAATGCCATTCCAGTTTCTGCATTGTCTCCACAACATAAGATCCCCACACTCGGCGAGCTTACGCATACAAATCAAAGCTTACTACTTGGACAGGAAAGAGTACTAAATGCATTCGAACTTCTGACTCATACTGCCAATCAACATATGTTTCTTGTCGATTTTGCTGGGATCGATAGAGCCGAATTCATCAAGAGCTTAATTTCTAGTCAAGACAATCAACCTGAGCAGGTTTTATGTAAAATCGCAGGACCCACTAATGAGTACATGCTTAGCTGGTCTACTGTGAATAACAACAATGAGAGATTTGCAGGTAAAGTTCAAGACTATCAATATCTTTGTGGTAACATTAAGCGTGCAGACCTTGTAGGTCAATTCATTAATAATACACAAGGCAGCTCATCACTTAATTACACTCCAGGCGCCTTAGTTAATTGTCATTATCTATTCATTTGTGCTGAGTCACTGTGGAAACGAGACGGTTTGTGGGAGCTCTTGTTTGATATATTGACGAAAAGAGAATTCAAGGTTCACTCGTCTCTTCCTGCGATACCGCTTAATTGCAAGGTGATCCTTATCGGATCTGGGCGTCAATATCAGGTTTGTTGGGGAGAGGAAACACGGTTTGGGCAACATTTTCCTATTTTAGGCGAGATGGTAAATGAACTGGATTTAGCCCACACACCTGAATCAGCCTATGCAACTTGGTTAATGGCCGTTGCTGCAAGCGTGAACGTGCAACTTGAACAATCAATATTGGCCCCCCTATTTCTTTATTGTGCTAGGCTTGCAGATCATCAACTCCGATTGTCTTTATTGTCAAACCACATAGGTCAACTCTTGGCTCAAGCCAATACCTACAGTACGTCAGAACGAGTATCAGCCACAAACTTTCAATATGCATTAACCCAATACCAGAAAAGACATAATGCATCTGAAATGTTTGCTGCACAAGATTTTGATGATAAATCCATTAGCCTACCAACCGAGGGATTGATGGTTGGCCAGATAAATGGTTTATCCGTCGTCAGTAGCGTCGATTATTGTTACGGTGAGCCGACAAGGATCACCGCATCGGTTCATTATGGTGATGGTGAAGTAACCGATATTGAACGTAAGTCTGAGTTGGCAGGTAATATTCATGCTAAAGGCATGATGATTTTGTCTTCTTGTCTGTATCGCATTTTTGGTAAAGATGCCCCACTTCACCTCAATGCCAATATCGTGTTTGAACAATCTTATCAAGAGACAGATGGAGACAGTGCCTCATTGGCTCAGTACTGCAGTTTAATGTCTGCCATCACTGAGAAACCCATCGACCAAGCTATTGCTGTTACTGGCGCATTAGACCAATTAGGCCATGTTCAAGCCATAGGTGGAGTCAATGAAAAAATTGAAGGCTTTTATCAACTCTGTGCCCGACGTGGTCTCACAGGAAAACAAGGGGTGATCATCCCCAAATCAAACATACAACAACTCAATTTAGACATCAATATTATCGACGCAGTGAATGCTGGACAATTTCACCTTTACGGCATTGAACATATTGATGAAGCTGTCGAACTTTTGATGCACTTGAAAGCTGGCGTACCTGATGAAAATAATGATTTCCCAGATGATTCTTTATACGGTCTAGTGCAAGATAGATTAGCGCGTTTAGCTGGCTATGAAGATGAAGAAAGGGGTTTTTTGGCTAAATTGTTTGAAAAAATGAAGTTTTATAGCTGATCGGAGTTGTTTAGCGTACACGTGTTCGCTAATCTTGATGTCTCAAATTGCTGAAGTGGTATAAATAATGAGTAAAGCAAATAATTTCAATAAAGAAGACCTTATCGCCTGTGGTAAAGGAGAGTTATTCAATAAAAACTCGCCACCACTTCCCCTAGATAACATGTTGATGATAGATCGTATTATTAATATCAACGCGGATGGCGGAGAGTTTGGTAAAGGTGAAATAGTTGCTGAGCTCGACATCAATCCCGAACTTTGGTTTTTTAAATGTCACTTTCAATCGGATCCCGTCATGCCAGGTTGTCTTGGCTTAGATGCACTATGGCAACTTGTCGGATTTTTCTTAGGTTGGGAAGGTGCGGAAGGTAAAGGACGTGCATTAGGCGTCGGTGAAGTTAAATTTACCGGTCAAGTATTACCTGACGCTAAGAAAGTAACTTACAAGCTCACGATTAAACGTAAAGTTTACCGAAAGTTAGTCATGGGTATTGCTGATGCCGTTATGGAAGTCGATGGCCGTGAGATATATAGCGCAAAAGATCTGAAAGTGGGAATATTCAAAGATACATCAACTTTCTAAGTTGGCATATTAAGGCATAAAAATGCCCTCATAATTCTACTCTATACAGTGAATGTGAGGGCAAAAATGACTCAATGTTATTTATTGAAAGCTCCACTCAGTCGACCGTCGACTCCCTCTCTCCAGCCTCCTAACCATTGTGACTTTGGCTCAAGTGTAGAATAAGGGCAGTTTTCCTTTGAGCGACCGCCAACCCCTGCTTGAAATCCATTTGAAAAAGCTCTATCTAAACGATCTCTTTTTTGTCTTTTCATGCAAAAATCCTCTGCTTTAAATACAAAGAAGCAATAGCTTCACATAATATAAATAGAACTTTTTCCAACGAAAATCAATCAAAATGAGGACGTTTTTAACGGTTATTTTTTAAGCTATTGAGTTTTGAATAAAAAAAATCGAGGCATTTCCCTCGATTTTTGTTTATCACATCATACTATTTAATGCGTCTACGCAGCCAAAGCAATGGTAAAGCGAACAACCAAGCAAAACTGGCCCCTCCTTGACGTTCATAATCTTCAGGTTCTTCGTTATCATCTATACAATTATTCGCTGTAAGCCAAGCGTCATCTACTGTCTCGGATCCAGATTCGAGCACTACCATGCGCGGAATATAAGACGTCAGTGGATCGCCATTACCATCCAGTGCGAATATTGGCAGCCCATTATCCCCAATCACTAAATCACCTTCGCTATCGTATTGGTATTCTGGTTTACGAACAAATGCTGTACCGACGATAAGCCCTTCTTCATTAATACTATTGGCTTCCACAACCTTAATGTCTCTATTATACGAAAGAGGCTTACCACTGCCATCTTCAATATCAACTTTTATCCGGGTCCAGACACCTTCTGAATTCTTAGTAAACCCTTTAGATTCACACGTCAGTAATGTATTTAAGTCATTAAACTCATTGGTGTTTTTATCGAACAAAAAGCCCCCTTTAGCTCTAGGGGTTTCTTTTTCAGTCGTGATCTCAATTGAACCAACAACTTGACCTTGGTTATTAATGTCTCTAGGCCAGCTACTGCGATCTGATATTGAATCATTAAAATCATTAGGCGTCACAATCTTTAAATCAGAGGTGGCAGTATCGACATAGAAAAATTTATATCGAAGGTAGCCATCCAAATAAAGCTGATAGCTCCCCACCATGATCCCATTATCATCAATATCATAGCCAATAGATTTATACCAATCATCGTTCATAGGGATGGCATGTGCTTGATAATCACCATTACTATCAAAATCCCAGAAAAATGCATCATTAGAAGTATAGTCTTTACCGGGTCGCTTGTGATCAGAACGCCCTGCCACCACTCCTGATGCATTAACACCTAAACCTTGCGCGACATATATCGTATTTGAATTGGCATCTAACTCATCCTCTATCGGTAATTTTTTCTCACTAATTACAGCGCCATTACCATCGAGCTGCCAAACATAAGGACGAACTTGGTATTTTATATAATTATTACCAAACTCATCATAGGGAAACTGCTGATTTTGAATACAAATATCAGTAGGCCAGTCGTCTCGATCACCATCAATACAGGAATTAATGCGATTTTGAGAATCTTGGGTTAACTCAGAGCCCACATAACCCACAACCAATCCCGTTGGGTTCACTTTTACAGCAACAGAATAACCACCGATATTCACAGCTTCTGTTGTGTCATCTTTCTTATAGCTTATGTATGGCGGGATCAGCGGCGTCTCTGTACCATCGATAGATTTTACAAAACCCCGTTCTTCAAATTCACGATAGTACCAAAATTCTTGATCTTCGGTGCTACCTGCATAAGGTACTGTTTGCTGCTCTGCTGTCATCGAGCCGACTTTGACACCCATATCATTGATATCGTAAAAATAGGCATCAACTGAATTTATCGTCTCGGGATTATCTGCAGAGCTTTCATCAGGCGGCGTTGTCCCATTGATGCTATCAAACACTGGCAGCCAAGGCTTAACAGCATCATTTACAATAGCAGTAAAGGTGAAATTATTGGCGATAATGGGATCATTAATTGAAAGCACAATTCTTTCTTCGGGTGCAATACCATCTTCAATATCAATAATACCATCATTATTATCGTCTTCAGAAACAGTCAGTTTCTTTTTACCTTTAGCCACAGCAACCGATTCACCATTGGTATTAACGGCCATGCCATAACCACTTCGAGTCTCTCTTAATGTACCAATGAGTTCAGCAGTTTCGTCCTGCGAATAAACTTCGTCTAGGTTTTTTATTTCATAAACCGACGCCGCTTGCACGCCCTGTAGTGCACTTATTACCCCTACGGCAACTAATGATAGGGCTTTATTCAATGTAAACTTCATTAACGCTAATCCCTTACTATTTCTAGTGATGTATTTTACTTAAGCGACTCAAGTTCTTCCCATCGCTCAAAGCTAATATCCAATTCTTGTTCTTTATTCGCGAGCTTTTCAAGCTGAAGATTAATTGTATTTTGATCTTGAGCATAAAAATCTGCCGTGTTTATCACAACTTGTAATGCTGCAACTTCATGCTCCAATTGTTCCATTTTTGCTGGTAGCAATTCAAGTTCACGTTGTAATTTATAGGAAAGCTTCTTTTCCGTTTTGGGTTTTAATGCTGGTTCAACCTCAATATTTTGCACCTTAGCAGGTTGGACAATGTTTACTGTCTGAGGTTCCTCAGAATAAAAACGTGCTCCTTGAGATACCGCATCTTGGTAACCACCTACATACTCGCTCCATCCCCCATTACCGGTAAACCACCAACTACTGGTCACGGTATTGTCGATAAATGCCCTATCGTGGCTAACAATCAATAAGGTACCGGGATAATCAGTTAATAGCGACTCTAATAATTCCAGTGTTTCGATGTCGAGATCGTTTGTGGGCTCATCGAGAATAATTAAGTTTGCCGGCCTTAACAAGAGGCGGGCCAATAACAATCTGTTTTTCTCCCCCCCTGACAAGGCTTTAACAGGGGTTCTCGCTCGCATTGGCGAAAAAAGAAAATCCTGTAAATAACTTAAAATATGTCTGTCTTGACCATTAATGGTGATGGTCTTTTTACCTTCACCGACATTTTCTTCCACTGTTTTTTCAGGATCTAAGGCTTCTCTGTATTGATCAAAATACGCAATTTCTAACTTAGTACCTACCTTCACACACCCTGACTGGGCTTCAAGTTGTCCAATTAATAATTTAACCAGTGTCGATTTACCACAGCCATTAGGACCAATAAGAGCAATTCTATCGCCACGCATAACAGCAGAAGTAAAATCTTTCACTAAATTTTTATCTGGTAAGTTGTAGTTAAGCGCTTCAATATCGAATACAAGTTTACCTGAGCGGTCAGTATCGGCCACCGCCATCTTGGCACCGCCTTGACGATTCAATCTAGCCATACGTTCAACTCTGAGTGCTTTTAATGCACGGACCCGCCCCTCATTTCGTGTTCGTCTGGCTTTGACACCTTGACGGATCCAGGTTTCTTCATCGGCTAACTTCTTATCGAACTGAGCATTTTGTTCGGCTTCAACCCTTAACCACTCGGCTTTACCGTCTAAATATGTTTGATAATTTCCAGGCCAAGAGGTAATAACACCACGATCAAGATCCACAATGCGGGTCGCCATCCTCGCAATAAAGCCCCTATCGTGGCTAACAAACACAATGGCGCCTTTATAACTCAGTAAAAATTGCTCAAGCCATTCGATAGTATCAATGTCGAGGTGGTTGGTCGGCTCATCAAGCAGTAAAAGATCCGGCTCACTGACTAGCGCTCTAGCTAAGGCGACTTTACGTTGCCATCCACCTGAGAGTTCTGCTAAAGCGCTATCAGGATCTAAGCCTAATAACTCACAGTTTTGATTAATGCGGCTATCAAGCTGCCAACCATTAAGGTGATCGATGTCTTCTTGCAGGCGCTCCATTTGCTTGAGCATACGATCCATTTGCACTGGATCTGCACTGCCGACATCATGGGCTAACTGATGATAGCGTTCCAATTTTTCTCCCACTTCTTGTAAACCGGCAGAAATATAAGAATAAACAGACCCGCCTTCAGCTTTAGGAGGATCTTGCTGCAAACGGCTGACTTTAACATCCGTTGCTATGTTAAATTCACCTTCATCGAGCAGTACATCACCACTCAATACTTTCATTAAGCTCGATTTTCCAGCACCATTGCGACCAACAATACAAACACGTTCACCCGCTTCAATGGTGAAATCCGCTTTTTGCAATAATGGTGTATAACCATACGCTAACGAACCATTATTAATACGAACTAAACTCAAGTTATACTCCTAAAAATTGCTTCAATGTATCAATATCAAAAGGCCAATTTAGCTCTTTATTGGTATTGATCTGTTTCAGTACTGGAATGCGCATACCGTATTGCTCAGCCAAACTTTCATCATCACAAATATCTTGGCTAATGAACAATACGCCAGTTTGGAGCAGTAAATCACTCGCAAGTTCACACAGATGACACACATCTGTGTGAAACAAAATATAGTTAATGGTCTTACTCGGCATGTGTGAGCAACCACGTGTTATGGATTTGTGGATTACGTTTAAAATCAAGCGGTAATGTTTGATCGTCTATGTTCATCACAGTAAAACCCAACGCTTCTAATGCGCCAATTTCCATGGTGAATTTTCGTTTGTTATTTGAAAAAATAATTTCACCATTGGGATTCAATAACGTAATTAAACTGGATAATAAAGCCACGTGATCGCGCAAAACATCAAAAGAATCTTCCATCCTTTTTGAGTTTGAAAATGTAGGAGGATCGATAAAAATCAAATCAAACGTATCGTGAGTGGTCTTAATCCACTGCATGCAATTTGCCTGAACGAACTGATACTTGTCATCATTTAACCCATTTAACGCAAAATTCTCTTTTGCCCAGTTGGTATAAGTATTTGACATATCAACCGTTTTAATCGATTTAGCGCCACCTAAAGCCGCATGCACAGAAGCGGTGCCAGTATAGGCAAATAAGTTTAATACGTCTTTGCCTTTAGATTTTACACCCACTAATTGACGAGTCAAACGATGGTCAAGAAAAAGTCCAGTGTCCAAATATTCTTTCAGGTTAAGCTTAAATTTAGCACCGTATTCGGTTGTGATAAGTTCAAGCTTATTGGTTTGAATTTTTTCGTACTGGTTGGTCCCTTTTTGTTTTTCACGGGTTTTTAAAATAATCTTGTCAGGATCAATACCAATAGCACTCGGAAGCGTGATTAATACATCCGTCAGGCGGCGCTTAGTCACGGACTCGGGAATATCCACTGGTGCGGTATATTCCTGGATAACCACATAATCAAGATATTTGTCGATAGCCACTTTATAATCAGGTAAATCAGCATCATAAATACGGTAGCTATCAATCCCTTCTTTTTTAGCCCATTTTTGCAGCTGCTTAAGATTCTTTTTGACCCGGTTGACAAAAGGCACCGCAATGTCACTGACATCCCCATCGCGATTAATATTGGTTGGATCAACGCGGCGCGTATTGGTTGCATGAACAGTATAAAGATTAAATGCACATTCTAATGCACCGTTATTCATCTTCATTTGTTTATCAGCCTTTAACTTTAAGGCTGATAAAAGCTCTACATCGCTATTAAGTACGGCAAGGTTCCAGCCTCCAAATTCAGCTTTAAATTTATCGCCTAATTGATAGTACAGCTGCAACAGTGCTGTTACTGTCCCTAATCGCTCTCCATAAGGTGGATTAGTGATTAAGTACCCAGTTTGTTCCGGTACTTTGACATCTAACGCATCAGTCACACTGAAATTAATTAAGTTTAGTACGCCTGCATTTTCAGCGTTCTTTTTGGCAAGAGACACGATTCGCGGATCGATATCAGAGCCATAAAATTGAGTTTTGCAACGCGTCACGCCTATCGATGCTCTCGCCCTTGCCTCATCAAGCAACTCTTGCCAATATTTACCTTTATGCCTTAGCCAGTGCTCAAAACCAAAACGCTTGCGATGCAGACCAGGAGCGATATCACATGCCATCATGGCAGCTTCAATCAACACAGTCCCGCTACCACAAAAAGGATCCAATAAAGACACTGGATTTTTTTGCCAGCCACTGCGCATTAACATATTTGCTGCTAAATTTTCTTTTAGTGGGGCTTCGCCCGTCGTTTCCCGATAACCACGCTTATGCAAAGCTGGACCGGAAAAGTTCAAACCAATCGTGATTTGTCCGCGGCGGTAGTGTGCGTCAATTCTAAAGTCTGCATCGACGCGATCGACATCAGGTCTCGGGCAATCATCATCACGAAAACGATCGACAATGGCATCTTTCACCTTAAGCGCGCCAAACATGGTGTTGTTAATGAACCCACCCATGCCATGGAAATCGATGCTAAATGTGCTGCGATGTGAAAACTCCATCTGCCAATCAATACCATAAGCAGCATTATAAAGCTGCTCAGGAGATTCACACGGACCTTTATGGATAACGAAAATAATCCGACTCGCAATGCGAGACCAAAGTGTGATCCGATAGCCCAATTCAAGCTCAGCTGAAAAGTAAACGCCGGCAACACTCTCTTTTATGTCAGAGGCACCGAGTTCTGCTAACTCAAGTGATAACGCATATTCATAGCCCCTAGGAGCTGCAGCAAAAAAATTTAACATCAATAGATAGGTACGCTGTAAAAATTAATAACACATTATACCTTGTACTAAACATAAATGATAAAAAGTTATTCGTTTAGAGTGTGATTAATCCATCTCAATTAGGGGAACCTTTGTTCACGTTGAGCACGCGGTTGTTAAGTCAATACTGACAAAGCGCTCATCAATCAGGCTAACTGTCTATTTTGTTACGATTTAAGAGGGGTTATATTGTATTTTGTTGCAAGTACATGTTCTGTATTGCACTATGCATTTTTCCAGATAACGATTAGGATCTATAGCATGCTAAAAAGCATCATCTTTGTGTTAGGACTTTTACCCACTATGCTATTCGCTGGGCAACAACAATCTATTAATCGCATCATTACCTTTGGCGATAGTCTGTCTGATGCAGGCAACAAACATTTAATCAGCTTATATATGCACCAAGCAACGAAAGGGATCATCGGGATCAGAGCCATGCCACCGAATGTCAGCGCTCGTTATAGTAATGGATTTACCTGGGTCGACCAGTTAAATATCAGCCTTTGGCGTCAACCCTCAACACCCGCCTTAAATAAAATAGTCACTCCATTAATAATCGATATTGATGATCAAGCAATCATGTACCCTCTCTCTATTCGTGCGCTCAAAGGAACAAATTGGGCCATAGGCGGTGCAATGGCAGGAGAAGGTTATTTTGTTGATCTTGATCTAAGCAAGGGGGCAGAATTAACCCAAGGTGGTCGTATCATGCCAAACATAGGTCAGCAAATTAAGGATTTTGAGCAGTCGCAAACACATTTTCAACCATCTGATTTAATTATTTTACAGGGTGGAACCAACAATCTATGGTTTACTTTATTTGGTGATGTAGCTGAGACAGGATCTCAAACAGCATTGAAATTAATACGCCATATTAAGCAATTACGCGCCCTAGGGGCTCAGCATATCTTACTGATGAATTTACCTCCTTTTCAGCATGGTGCCACATTACATCCATATGCAGATGAGACACAAAGATTTGTTGATGAATTTAATCAAACACTGAACGATCAATTACCCCAATTTACACCACAACAAAATCGACCAAGCAATGTATATTTACTTGATGTTCATCGTATTTTTACAGATATGATTCATTCTATACAAACAAAAGGTTCATTTACTCATGCTCCAACACAAGTTGAAATTAACTATATTTTAAAACCAGCATGGGATTGGGTAAATAACAAGGTTGCAGATAAAGCGAATGAACATGCCTTTTGGGATGGCCTGCATCCATCAGCGTCACTGCATCGATTGTTTGCATATGAAGCAGAACAACTTTTAAGCGAAAATGACATACATTTTGCGACTAAACATGCAAAATAAACAGATAAGCAAAGATGAATGAAACAAGAATAAAGGTAAAGCAACATAACATATTATGCTGCTTTAATGGCTCTAGTTTGGTTTAATGGGTGCAGCCTATCGTGCATCACTTTAATGCATTCAAATCGCATCAATGATTTAGCGCCATTAAGTGGTAACTCTTTGGACAGCAGCATCACCAAAGATGCTTGAATACTGTTCTCAACCACCATCACTTCAGCATGTACACCTTGGCATTTAAGTTGAAAAACTTTACCTAAATCACTATAAACACACATACTGCTGGTGTCAAAAAACCATGATTTAGGCATTTGTGGCTTTAATAAAAAATGAGCCGCTGTCGCGTTCAGCGCGAGTTGTACTTTTGCAGCATCAGAAACGTGTAGATATCCGGTAAGAAGCTCCACAAAATCGATATAAAACTTTGCGTGTTCAACACTAAAATCTAATACCGATAAGGCATCAGGAATTAAACATTTCGATTTATAAGGAGTGAGAAATTCCATTTCAGTCCCTAATGAAATGCTTAAAGCACCATACGTATCATGATATCTCCACTGCCAGTCCCTTTTTGGCATTAATAGCATATCGACTACCATATATTGAATATAATGTAATATGATAGTCGATATTTCATTCAATATCCAAACTATTTTTTAAATTTAGATTTATATTACAAGGTTTTATGTGCTTATCGTATGGTGTAAAATAATCATGCGTTCAAAAAACGAGCTGAATGTTGATAGATTTATTGACGTATTCTACACGCATCCACAATTGTTTTGATTAATTTGGGTCCTTGATAAATAAAGCCTGAATAAATTTGTACCATAGACGCGCCAGCATCAAGTTTATCCATCGCATCAGCAGCAGAGCTCACCCCGCCGACACCGATAATAGGAAGCTGACCATTCAAGTACCTTGATAATTTTTTGATCACTGATGTGGATAAAGAATTCAAAGGTTTACCACTTAGCCCACCGGTTTCATTACCATGAGTTAATCCGCTGACCCCCTCTCGACTCAATGTCGTATTGGTCGCAATTGCACCATCGAAATTATTTTTGACAAGCGAGTTTGCAATGTTAACTATTTCGTCATCAGATAAATCTGGGGCAATTTTAAGCGCGATAGGCACATATTTACCGTGTTTCTGCGCCAGCTCTTTTTGCTTTTCTTTTAGCGATCCTAATAGATCATCTAATAGATCACCGTACTGTAAGCTACGTAAACCCGGTGTATTCGGGGATGAAATATTCACGGCAATATAAGCGGCATATTGATAGACTTTATCCATACAAATTAGGTAATCCTCTTTACCTTGATCTACTGGTGTGTCTTTATTTTTGCCAATATTGACCCCAACTAAGGCTCCTGACTTAGCGGCTTTTAAATTAGCAACTAGGTTATCAACCCCTTTATTGTTAAAGCCCATTCGATTAATAATACCTTCTGCAGGCATTAATCGAAATAAACGGGGTAGATCATTACCAGCTTGTGGTCTTGGCGTCACAGTACCAACCTCAATATAACCAAACCCCATGGCATGGAAACCATCAATGCACTCTCCATCTTTATCCATGCCTGCAGCCAAACCCACTGGATTTGGGAATGTCACGCCCATGCAAACAACAGGGGGTGATTCGACTTTTTGAGCATAAAAACAATTTAATGGCGTATTAGCTGTTCTCTTCAAGCTACTCAATGCGAAATCATGCGCTTTTTCAGCATCCATCTGAAACATGACTTTCTGAGCGAGTGTATAAAACATGTTTTCTCCTAGACCGAAAAAAGCCCCAGCAATGGCCAGGGCTTGTCTTTTATGATAACAATTTACTTTTGACCTTCGCAATTAAGGATCATCAAATTAAGTTCACGTAATGCAACCGAGAACTTTGCAAACTCATGACTTTTTGATATTTTAAAGTCTGCCAACATTTGGAACCATCGCCCTAACAGGCCTTCGTTAGTCTCTATCCACTGAGCAATAATACTATCTGCATCACACATTTCTGTGCATGTTCGAAGCACAACTGAACTCAGTGAACGCTGCTGCCAATCCAACTCTTCTCTAAACGCCGCTCTTGCCAATGCTTGCCAATGGTTGGCAACTGGCTGTGCGGTGATCTGATCTAAGAACCAGTGTAAATCGACTTTTGCGCCTAACTTAAAATAGGTTTGAGCGACAAGTGCCACAGGCTTAGTTTCAATCTCGGCTATTTGTGCAATGTCTAATGCTGAAAATAAGGTACTCATATCCACAACATTAATGGCAATGTCTTCTGTCACCCCTTCCTTAACTAACGCAGCAATTTCAAGATGAATCGCATCAACTTCTTCTTTAACCATGTAGCTGTGTACATTGGCTTTAAGATCGACAAATACCGGTGTAAAAAACTCAACCGTTTGTAGGATACTTTGACCACGGTTTCTGTGGCGTAAGAACCAACGACATGCACGGCGCATATTCCGGCGAATTTGATGTAACATTTCACCTTTTACAACCGCAGGAATAATGCCATTAAGAGAGGTGATCTGTTTCGTTAAATCTGTTAAACCAAACACTTCTCGGGCCATGGTGTAACAAATAGCAGCTTCAGCAACTGACGCCCCCGTTTCTTCTTTCATACGTTGGACAAAATTAAGCCCTAAATCATTAACCAGTTGATTTGCAAGTGAAGTGGCAATGATCTCAGCTCTAAGAGGGTGAGCAACCATACGATCACTGTATTTCTCTTGTAATTGTTTGGGGAAATAATTAACCAACAATTGACTTAAAAATGGATCATCTGTGATTTCAGGGGTTAATAACTGTTCCTTTAACACCATTTTTGCATATGCTACTAATACTGATAATTCAGGTCGAGTGAGTGGTTTACCATTGGCCAAACGCTCAGTAAGCTCATCTTCTGTCGGTAAGAACTCAAGAGCACGATCAAGATTGCCTTCTTTCTCAAGATAGTGAATAAAGCGGATCTGCTCTTTTAACTGCTCTGCACCACGAACCTGAGTCACTGAAATTGTGCGGGTTTGATCTTTACAATCTTGAATCACGATACGACCCACTTCATCAGTCATATCAACAAGCAAGCGATTACGTTGTTTTAACGTCATCTCACCATCTGCTACCAATGCATTCAGTAAAATTTTGATGTTAACTTCATTATCAGAACAATCCACGCCACCGACATTATCAACAAAATCGGTATTCATTCGACCGCCATTAGCCGCATATTCAATGCGTCCAAGTTGAGTACAACCTAAATTGCCACCTTCGCCGATAACCCTAGCTTGAACCTCATGACCATTGACACGAAGGGTATCATTGGCACGATCTCCGACTTCAGCATGCGTTTCGCTGCTCGCTTTAATATACGTACCAATTCCACCATTCCAAATCAGATCGACCTGCATTTTGAGAAGCTCTTTGAGCAGCTCTGTCGGTGTCATCGATGCTTTTTTAGTATTGAGCATCTTCTTAATTTCAGGTGTCAAAGTGATCGACTTAGCCGATCGCATAAAGACACCACCACCTTTAGAGATCAAACTTTTGTCGTAATCTTCCCAACTAGAACGAGGTAGCTCAAACAAACGAGCACGCTCTTTATAGCTTGCTGCAACATCAGGGGTAGGGTCGATAAAAATATGCATGTGATTAAATGCTGTTACCAGTCGAGTATGTTCCGACAACAACATGCCATTACCAAATACATCACCGGCCATATCGCCAATGGCTAAACAGGTAAAATCCGTTTTTTGACAATCAATTCCCATCTCACGGAAATGGCGTTTAACGGATTCCCAAGCTCCGCGAGCAGTAATGCCCATTTTCTTGTGATCATAGCCATTACTGCCACCGGATGCGAATGCATCACCCAGCCAGAAGTTATATTCTTCAGAGATAGCATTCGCAATATCTGAAAAAGTTGCCGTGCCTTTATCTGCAGCAACAACTAAATAAGGATCATCTTCATCATGGCGAACAACATTACATGGTGGAACAACTTCACCATTAATAATATTGTCAGAGATATCTAACAACGCACGAATAAAAATACGATAACACTCCTTGCCTTCGGTAAAGAATGCTTCACGATCGCCATCTGTGGGCAGCTGCTTACAAACAAAACCACCTTTAGCCCCAACAGGCACAATCACCGTATTTTTAACTTGTTGCGCTTTTACTAATCCTAGCACTTCAGTACGGAAATCCTCACGACGGTCTGACCAACGTAAACCGCCTCGAGCCACTTTGCCGCCCCGTAAATGGACGCCCTCAACCCTTGGTGAATACACAAAAATTTCAAACTTAGGTAAGGGACGTGGCATCTCAGGAATTTTTTCAGGTGAGAATTTAAAAGAAATGTACTCTTTCTCACTCCCGTCTTCGGCAAGCTGGTAAAAATTCGTTCTTAATGTGGCATTAATAAGATCTAAATAACGGCGAATAATCCGGTCATCATCCAAACTGGATACATCTTCTAAACACAGATCAATTTGTTCTACAAACTTGGTTAAGGTTCGGGTTTTAAGCTTAGGGTTAAATTTACGAATAAACATTTTAACCAGCAGCTCAGCAATTTGCGGATAGGAAGTAAACGTCTCTTCAATATAGGCTTGGCTAAAGGTGGCATCTATCTGACGCATGTATTTAGCGTAAGCACGTAATATTGATAATTCACGCCCACCCAAACTTGTTGCTAGTACTAAACGGTTAAAACCATCATCTTCGAGTTTTTTATCCCAAACATTGGCTAATGCCGTCTGAAAGCGAACCTGACTGTCAGCAATGTTTTCTGTCAATGTTCCTTGAATTGTCATCAAGAAATCTAAAATCCAGTAGGTGTTATTGCCTAGCGTTTCTAATTCATAAGGCCTTTCATTGATGACCCGTAGCCCAAAGTTTTCCAGCATAGGCAGTACATCTGAAAGATGAATAGGCTCATCTTTATGAAAGAGTTTTAAGCGTACTTTACTGTTATTCTGTGCCGTTTCTTGAGGTTGATAAAACAACATCCCCAATTTATGACTGTCATCCAAAGCTTCAAGATGCTGAATATCTACTACGGCAGAACTCGGTAATACATCTTCTTTATAACTACGTGGAAAAGCATCAATATAGCGTTTCGATAAACTGGTGCCAGACTCTTCGCCCTGTGTAATGTTTAAGGCATCGTTTAGTTTATCATCCCACGAGCGTGCAGCTTCGGCTAAATTGTTTTCAATGGCGGCCACATCTACCTCCATATTATTATTATCGACTTTAACGATATAATGCGTACGCGCCAATGTCGATTCAGAGAAATAAGTTGTAAATTCAACATCAGTATCCGTCTTAAAATGCTGAGCTAAAATACGTTGAGTATCTTCACGTAGCTTAGTGTTATATCTATCTTTCGCCACGTAAACAAGGCAAGAAAGGAATCGACCGAAACCATCTTTACGCACAAATAATTTTAATTTATCGCGGTCTTGCATTTCAAGCACGCCATGTGCGACGCTGGCTAGTTGCTCTACATTCCCTTGAATAAGCTCATCACGTGGTAGGGTTTCTAGAATGTGCATTAAGGCTTTATAATCATGGGAGCGGGGGATGAGGTTTGAGCGATCTAATACACGTTGCACTTTCTCGGATAACAACGGAATTTCACGTGGGCTTCGATTATATAAGTTAGAAGCATACAGACCTAAAAACCTATCTTCTCCAATAACATTACCTTGCTTATCAAAGCGCTTAACACCGACATAATCAACATACGCTGGGCGATGAATTCGGCTTTTTTCACTACTTTTGGTCAATACTAATAGGCTAGCATCGAGTGCTTCTCTACGGGCGCTATCAGAAAAGTTAGACAGTAACAGTCCTGTTTCAAGTTGTGATTTACCTGCTATATTCATCAAACCTAAGCTGCTTGATGTATCAGGGACAAGCTCTAAGTCACCCGACACCTTGCGTAAGTCATAACGACGGTAACCCAATAAAGTGAAATGGTGATCACTCAAATAATTAAGGAAATTTGTCGCTTCTGCTAATTCTTGTTTCTCGCCTGGATATGGACGAGTAGCGAGTTCACTAATGGTTGAACTCAACTTGTCTGACATCGCCCCCCAATCACTGACAGAGGCTGAAACATCACCTAATACTGATTCAATTTCTTTAGCGAGTTCTTTGATATCTTTATTTGAACTTTGCCTGTCTATCTCAATCAGAAAAACAGCGACAGTTTCTAATTTATCACCGGTATTATCAGCATAACGAACCTGACTAATTCCCTCTTTAGATCGCTTTATTGCGAGAGGGGTATGCAAGATCATGTGTGCTGTGATCCCCAACCGATTTAATGCCATGCTTATTGAATCAACTAAAAAAGGCATATCAGGTTGGATAACTTCAATAATTGAATGCGTCGATTGCCAACCATGCTTCGATTGACTGGGGTTAAAAACCCGAATATGTGATCCATCTTTCGGTGTAAGATTTGCCGCATTCCACAAGCTTAATACTGCCCCATAAAGATCACTGTCATTACGGGATTTAAGATCATCTTTAGACATGTGAGCATAGAGACAATTGGCAAATTGCTCTACCTGCTTTGCTTGTGCGTTAGGAACTTTAGAGTGAATAAGGTTAACTACATTTTCTAGTAGTACCGAAGGCATTGCATCTTTCAAGGCCATGTTGCTGTTTCCTTAGGGTCTGGCAGTGCTTTATATTTTTTGGGATGCTGCTTTTACAAATGACCGGTTCGAATAATGTGACCTAGGCCATGGGCGAAGTCTATTACTAAATCTGTCACTTTTCGAGTGTTATTTTAGTGGTAGATCCTCAACAAAACCAGTAATAGCAATCTTTTAGCCATTTAGATGAACAAACAATCGACATTTAAGCGTAACTATTCAAAGGTTATAAAGCAAAAAAGGAGCTTAAAGCCCCTGTTTATGCGGCCCTAACGACCTTTTCTCCAAAAAAATGCTGCTATTGCAGGTAAAATAATTATCGCACCCAACATATTCACTAAAAACATAAATGTGAGTAAAATCCCCATGTCCATTTGAAATTTTAATGCAGAGAAAAACCAGGTACTCACACCAATGGCCAGTGTAAGGCCAGTAAATATGACCGCACTACCTCGCTCAACCAACGCCTCATAATACGCATCTTGTATGTGCATTCCCTCTCTTAATTTGACCGCCATTGTCGACAAAATATAGATACCGTAATCCACGCCAATACCAACCCCTAATGCAATCACAGGCAATGTACTCACCGCCAAACCAATATCAAGCTGAGTCATCAAGGCTTGCGCTAAGGTTGATACAACATAAAGAGGTAAAATAACCGCAATCGTCGCTCTTAATGATCTAAAGCTTATCAGACAGAGTACAAAAACCGCACCATAAACATAAAGCATCATTGGCAATTGAGCTTCCGCTACGGCCTCATTTGTTGCCGCCATAACTCCAGCAGGGCCTGACGCTAGTTTGAACTGGATTTTATCATTATCCATTTCAGCTGACAGCGCCTTAACCTTACCAATCACCATCTCTATGGTTTCTGCTTTATGATCGTTTAAAAAAAGATAAACAGGCATCACTGAGCAATTACCATTCAGCAAACCTGAAGTTGTAGGCACACGGCCTACGGCTTGAACCAAACTCGCCGTTGTTCTAGGGAGCATTTGCCATTTAGGATTTCCCTCATTAAAACCGGCATTAATCCTTTTTGCCACCGAAGCCAGACTCGCAGTGGCTTTCACTCCAGAAGTATTCCCCATCATCCACTCGAACTGATCTATCTGATTAAGAACAGAATGATATGTGCAGGCTTCAGGAAATGCTTCGACAATGACTGTCATGACATCGGTAGTAATCGAAAACTTCTCTGTGATATAAAAGGTATCTTGGTTATACCTTGAATCAAGGTGTAGCGCTGGTGCACCGCCTTGAAGATCGCCAACTTTCATCAAACTCGCTTGCTGCATCCCTAAACCATAAAGCACCGTGGTGATCATCAGTACCCATATCGCATACTTGGGGGTAGCAAAAAGTGACAGCTTTCTCCATAACTTATTCACCTGGCTGTTTGATGAACCATACCCAGTATTGGATACCGACACATGTGTAAATGAAATCAGTAAAGGTAATAAAATCAAGTTAGTCAAAATGATCACCCCCACACCTAAAGAAGCTGAAATGGCTAACTCACGAATAATACCGATATCTATGGTCAGTAATGTCAAAAAGCCTACTGTATCGGATAATAAAGCAATACCACCGGGAATAATTAAACTGCGAAAAGCTGATGCTGCTGCAGATTTTGTCGACTCCCCTGCCGTCACTTTGCGACTGACAGTATTGATCATTTGTACGCTATGGCTCACCCCAATCGCAAACACCAAAAATGGGATCAAAATAGACATTGGGTCCAGTCCAAAACCAACGACCGTCAACAGACCAAGCTGCCACAAAACCGCAATCAAACTGCACAGTAAAGGCAAAAAGGTCAGTATCAATGATTGTGAAAAGAGGTAAACCATAACAGCAGTGATCACAATCGCGATCAGGAAAAAGAGCATGACACCTTTAGCGCCTTCGGCCACATCACCCGCCATTTTAGCGAAGCCTATGATGTGGATCTTGATATTCTCATTTTCAAACTGTGTCCGTAACTCTTGCTCTAACTGCTCAGCAAACGCCAGAGTATCAAGTGGCTCACCAGTTTGAGGGTCAAAATCCATCAGTTGCGCTGACACCATGGCAGCAGAATAATCTTCAGCAATTAAACGCCCTACAATGCCCGCTTTTTCTATATTGCCTCGAACAACAGATAATCCCGTGGGTGTCGTTGAAAAATCAGCGGGAATAACCGGCCCGCCAGCAAAGCCATCTTCGACGACTTCGGTAAAACGAGTAGAAGGAGAAAACAGAGACTTAACTTGCGCTCTGTCGACACCAGGAATAAAGAACAATTGATCATGGACATTTTTCAATGCCTCAAAAAAGGTGTCGTTAAAAATATCTCCGCTGGTATCTTCTACCGCGACCATAATACTATTTGCCCCCCCAAACTGCTTTTGATGCTTTAAGTAAGTCTGCATATAACTATGATTTAGCGGAATGTTTTTAATAAATGCCGCGTCCATCTTTAAATGACTTGCTTGAAAACCTAAGCACACAGTTCCCAGCATAAACAAGAAGATGACAAAAACCCTGTGCCGAAATAAGTAAGATTCGAAGCCATTAACCATTTTACCTAACATCTTAACGATCCTATTATTATTTGAGTTCGAAGAGGCCTTTAGTGCCTGCTATCCAAATATGTCCCTGAGGATCTTCAGCTATTGACACCAAGTTTTCACCTTGGCGTAGCATCACCAATTCACTTTCACCACTGGCATTGATATCCAACACCCCTCCCCCATTTCCCACCACCCGCAATCCACCACCGTGTTGCAACATGACGCCATGAATGGTTGAATCGATGGGCAATGGTATTTTAGTCCAGTGACGTAAATTCAGTGCTGCTTGAAAAAGATGACCACGTAATCCCATCACATAAACGCTCTCTTCTGACTCGATCACATTAAACAACGAGCCTTCATAGATAACATCAAGTTTTTGCCAATGACGCCCACGATCCTTGGATACCGACATCAATCCAAGCTCACCCACCATGAGCACACGCCCATCTTTCATTGCTATAACACGATTTAAATGAGGCAAAAGAATGCTTCGCTCGCTGAGGTATAATGCTTCATCTTCGGCTTTTAACTCCGCTAAATAAGTCACATCCTCTGTCACTAGGAGTGTTTCATGGTACTCGGCAATCCAATCCTTACCGGCATTATTAGTACGATAGAACAGACCGTATGCCCCAATGGCCACACCATTTAATTCATCGAAAAAAAGTATATCAAGCAATGGCTTTTCAACTTCAGGAGATGACATTTGTAATTGCCAAGTCAGCCCGCCATCCCGTGTGTGAATAATGGTTGCATCATGTCCAACTGCCCACCCAATTTGAGGCGTAATAAAAAAGACTTTGGTTAAATGAGCGACGGTGGGTGACACAACTTGATGCCATTGAGACACTTCTTGATTGTTAAATACAAAGACATGCCCACGCTCACCCACGGCAACCATGGTGTTACCCTTAACCGCAATATCAACAATAACGGATTTTATCGCTAACGGCTGAATTTGACGATTCAGGCTCTGTGATCCATTAGCCATCACCGATAAAGGAAGCAAACTGGGTATGAGTAACCAAAAAGACATAAATCGAAGCATGCTAGACAACATACAAACTCCCTTAGAAATAGAGGGGCACCATCTATGTGCCCCTTTGTGTCACAGAATTAACGAATACCTGCACTTCTTAAAGCAGCTGGGGTAAAGTTAGCTTCATTCAATTTTGCATCAAAATTATACATACGACCTTCATTATCCAGTCCCATGGCGATATAGCGCCTAGATTGGAGATCATGAAAGACTTCCAATGTCGTCCAATGCGTCGGCACTTCGTAATAGTTCATACTATGTGCAACAGCGACTCGATATAATTCATCACGATTATCATATATATCGGCTAACGACACTTGCCAAGAATCCTCATCAATATAAAAAACCCGCGTTTTATAGATATGGCGCATGCCCTCTTTAAGTTCAGCTTTTACTACCCAAACGCGATGTTTCTCCCAACGTACAAAATCAGGATTAATATGACCGGGTTGAATAATCTGATCATATTTCAATGTATCTGAATGTAATTTGTAATCATTGTAAGGAATATAGATCTCTTGTTTACCGACCAACTTCCAGTTATATCGCACAGGAGAGCCATTAAACATATCAAAGTCATCGGTAGTTCTTAGGCCATCAGAAACAGAGCCTGGACTGTCAAATGCCACATTAGGCGCCTTACGAACACGACGTTGGCCTGTGTTATACGTCCAAGCTTGGCGCGGCAGGGCTTCTTGATCCATGGTTTCTTTAACCAGTAAAGCAGTACCTGCATGACGTGCTGGCTGAGTCACCACTTGTTTAAAGTAAAACAAGGTGTTACTTTCCTTCAACTTGTCGAGGGTCATTTCTGGGCGAGAATACTGAAAGCGTATTTCTTCTGCCGTTTCAACTAAGGTATAACTGCCGCCAGCGGTCGGGGCAGCTTGACTTCGGGCAGTTTCGACATCAATGCCACGAAAACGCAAAACATGGTTCCAAATAACCTCTAAACCATTATCAGGGATAGGAAAAGGAACACCAATCGAGGCACCTTTAATGCCGTTACCTTCTGAAACCAGCTCAGCCCGTGTCGCATTGGCTTTGGTCGCATCATAGACAAATTGTGGTACAGAAGCCGTACGTCGCGTCTGATAAACATTCATCTTATAGGTTTGTGGATAAAGCGCAAATAAACGCATTTGACCGGGGCTTAAATGTGCTTTGTACTTATCTTTGTTAGCATTAGTAATAGTGAATTCAATTTTATCTTGCGGAAAAGGGTCTGGGTGATGCATCCCCTTTTTATAACCTGCAATCGCTGCTGTGATCCCACCATCCCATGCAGGGATGCTGCCATCAGCATTCCCGGCTTTCATCCCCCCTAAAGGGGTGAGTTCGGTGCCTAACTTAGCAGCTTCAGTATCCGTCACTTTTGCCATAGCACTCGGTGCACTCAGTGCAACGATCACAGCCGTCGACAATATCCCAAGTTTATTCATTATTATTGTCCTTGTGATTTAAATTGAATATTTGATGTTAAATGACACGTAATCACGGTCAGACATCTGATTAGTCGTCCCGACACCACCAAAGAAGCTGTTATAAGAGAAATCGGCTCCCCAACGACTCTGATAATCAAAGTTCACACCGACAGCGACAGATTTTTTCCCTTCAGTGAACAGAAACATAGGATCGGGCGTGATCCCATCGACATCATGGGAAAAAATAACCCTTGGTGACATGTTAACCCCAGCAAACAAATTGTTATATTCCGCTTTAGCCACTAAACGGTAGCCCCAAGCAAAATCCGTAGGAAATGGATTGCTTTCAACCCCATCTTGAGTCAATTGGATCACTCCAGGCATGTCTGGGTTACCCCCAGAGCGCGCCGTACCAGGGCCATTTAAACGCAATTCATCAAACTCTGGCATGTCATGGATCCACACACCACCCACTTCGGCTAACATCACCAAATTGCTCGTACCCCAAGTCGGTCCAAATAAGTGAGTCAATGTGAACTGTGCTTGAGTGGTATCACGTAAAATATACCCTTGTGCCGTTTCACCTGGCGCAATGGTGTCCATTTGTGAAATACCATCAAGTTCAGGACGAACAATCAGATCTGGTACTCCAGCATTAGCCAACTGTTGTGGCATGGCAGCAAACAGCAATTCAACATCATCAATTTGCAAAGGCTCATCTTGACGGTGAGCAATTTCACCGGCAACCGAAGTGTCACCGACTAACGTATTGAAACTAAACCCATATAATTGAATGTCTTCTGGGTAAACAATCTGTGCTTTAGAAAAGGTCTCTAACCCTAGTAAGACTTCACGATTAACCTCCCCAGCTCGGGCGGCAATACCGCCAAGTTGGACCAAATCTCGAGCAATGGCATCACCAGTAAAGTTGGCTACCGTGCCACTAATTAATGGTCTGCGACTGTGATAATTCATGTAATAGAGGCCAAACTCGGTCTCACCTAATTCAGGCGCATAATACCCTAACTTAAGACCATATTGCCCAGAGTCGCTAGCACTCGCTTGATCTTGGATTAAGGTCACTTTTGTTGGATAAGCCAGTGCAAGTCCAGCTTGCTGTGCTCCACTCAATTGCCCCGATGCTATCATCGTCAGCAATTGATTATACTCAGCCTCTAAGAACGCCAAGTTGATATCCGGGTTGGCATTAAACCCTAACTGAGCATTTTGACCATAACCACCGTAACCAGCAAAATCATTGGTTGCAAAATAAGATCCGGGGGTCGGTACCCAAATAGGTTGCCAATCGTATTGATAAAACGCTTCAACAGAAAGTTTATCTGTTAAGCCAAGCGATGCCCAAACCATGCCTTGGGGTCTAAAGGCTTCTTTAAGCTCAGCACCTGGGGCATTAAGAATATTGAGGTCCACTGGGTTAATCACCCCAATACCATGAGGAATTAAGGTACTTTCTCCCCAAGATATCACCTGTTGACCGACACGAATCGTCAATGGATTAGACCCCTCATTAAAATCAAAGTCACCATAAACAAATGCATCAAGTAAGCGTATATCTTTGCATTGAACTTCAGATGCTTGTGAGTCCGAACAAGGATCATATTCTTGGCCCGTTATCGGATCACGGTAGCCATAGCTGCCATTATTGGCCTTTTGATCAAAAAAATACATTCCGCGAGCAAAAACACCGTAGTTGTCATATTTAAGTGACAACTCATGTAAACCTTTAAAAACAACCGCTGTTGTATCTCCTTGAGAATAAAGCTGATCACTTAAATCGCCATTACTAGAATATGAACCTGGCTGGGCCCAAATCTGAGTGTTGGTATATTTGGTATTGTTGAATGCAGAATAATTTGTCCAATCGAATCTGGGATGATTGACCTTACCGATGTTGTTGTCCCAATCACGTCCTTCCACTCGCCAGCTAGCGCCTGCTGAAAGTGTACTATCAAATGTACCGTCAACCTCTCCCCAATTAAATGAGACTGCATTGGCAATGGATGTTGATCCCATGCTCAATGCCGCTACGATCCCTAAAGCAAGCGTCGACTTATTAAAACCCTTAATAACCTTTTTCATTTTAGCTCTTCTCCGTAACCTGTTGGATTTTTTGTTATAGGAATGGTAACCAACATCTAGTCAGCCTACAGGCAACACTATTGTTACAGTATTTACATCTAGTGAGCAACACGAAACGTAATAAAAATGTTTTAAATATTAAGTAGTTTAATAAAAATAACATCGAAAATGTAAACGTTTGATTTAAAAATGAGGAGTAATGAAGGGGTTTAATCGATGAAGAAAGATAAAACATCAATAATAACAATAACATAGGGTCGCATTGACCGATTATATTCATGAAATAAATATAATCGGTCGTTTGAAGTAAATACTCTAATAAAAATCAACTAGATTTTAATCAGTGACAATAAATCTCCATTTTTATTCAATTCCAATTTAAACTGACCTTGGATCCCAGCCCTCGTGACAAAAGGCCGAAAATGACGACAATGGATCCACAGTTTTTTTCCTTTGCTATCACTCACTTCAACCTTATTAACATGACCTTGATAGTAACGCTCAAAATCTTGATAGTTAACATTAAGTGAAAAATAAAAAATCATTTTATTCATATCATTATTTGACAGATAACCCACTACAAAGTGATGTTATCTTAGGCTAATAATCCAGGGCTTTAGACACTTTCTCGTACAGATCGGTAGACAGTTCAGGCAATGCTAAAATCCGCTCTAAGGCACTTTTTATCAAACCTTGTCGATGAATATCGAATTTCTTAAACTGTATTAATGGAGTAATAAGTCTCGCAGCCACTTGCGGGTTCGACGTATTTAACTTAATGATGGTTTCAGTTAAAAACTCATACCCTTTACCATCATATCGATGAAATTGAACTAAATTAGCAGTAAATGCCCCCACTAAAGATCGGACACGATTAGGATTAGAAAAACTAAATGCTGCATGCTCTGTCAGCTTCTCCAGTCTCTCTAAACATTGGTCAGATCCACATGCCGCATGCAAGGTTAGCCACTTATCCATCACCAGTGGCGTCACTAACCATTTATCCTCATAATCTGCCATCAGTTCGCTTCTTAAAGGCGACTCATCACTATTAAGCGCAAGTAAGGCACCTAAACTGTCTGTCATATTGGTGGCATTTTCGTACTGAGATTGAGCATGGACCTGATGCAAAATCGATACTTTTTGTAACAATAGCAAACACGCATTTTTAAGCGAGCGGGCAGAGGCATTATCAACATTGATTTGCTCGCGATAACGCGTCAATAATTCATCTTCACAGCCTGAAGCTAGCTCCCCAATAACGAAATCACGCGCCATCACCAAACTATCGAGATCCACAACACTAGCTTGCTCAATTAACGCAGAAACACTGGGTAAAGTCAGGATCTCCGCCACCAGTGCCGGATCTAAGGTTTCAGATAACAGTACACCGCGATAAGCATCCACGACCCTGCAATCAACATGCATGGCTTGTTTGGCTGCGAGCTTATCAACATTGCTCCAAATTGACTGGCTAAACAAGGCAACCGATGCTTCCCACCGCGCTACTTCACTGCTTGCATAGCGCATTAAGTGGACCAATTGCTCAACCGAATAATTAAAATCAAGCTTCACTGGTGCTGAGAAATTCTGCAATAGTGATGGGATAGGTTGATGATCGAGATCATTAAAAATAAACGTTTGATCAGCTAATTTAACATCCAATACTTCACTTAACATGGTCTCACCATCAGATGAAATAAGTTCAAGATCGAACGGAATATGCAAGGGGGCTTTATCAAGTTGATCAGCAGTCGCATTTGTATGCTGTTTAATCACCAGTGAATAGCACTTACTCACTTCATCATACTGCTCTGTCACACTGACAGTGGGCGTGCCTGACTGGCTATACCACAAGGAGAAATGTTGAAGATCAACACCACTGGCATCTTGCATCGCAGCAATGAAATCATCACACGTCACAGCTTGTCCATCATGACGTTTAAAATAAAGCTTCATACCCGCTTGAAATCGGGACTCACCGAGCAAGGTATGCATCATGCGAATCACCTCTGCACCTTTATTATACACGGTGACAGTATAAAAATTATTCATCTCAATCACAGAATCAGGTCGAATAGGATGTGACATTGCGCCTGAATCTTCGGCAAACTGTTGGTTTTTAATGACTTTAATTGCATGAATACGATTCACAGCACGAGAACCAAGATCGGAGCTGAATTCTTGATCCCTAAAAACGGTTAACCCTTCTTTAAGACTTAACTGGAACCAATCACGGCAAGTTACCCTATTACCAGTCCAATTATGAAAATATTCATGGCCCACAACAGACTCAATACCATGATAGTCAACATCGGTAGCCGAACTCGTATCCGCTAACACATATTTAGTGTTGAAGACATTTAGCCCCTTGTTTTCCATCGCACCCATGTTAAAAAAATCAACGGCAACGATCATGTAGATATCAAGATCATATTCAAGATCAAATCGAGATTCATCCCACGCCATGGATTTTTTCAGTGATGCCATCGCATGATGTGACTTATCTAGATTACCTTTATCAACGAAAACCTGCAATTTAATGGGCCGTTCACTACAGGTGATAAACTCATCTTCTAACAGGTCAAAATCACCCGCCACTAAGGCAAATAAATAAGCGGGTTTAGGGAAAGGATCTTGCCATTGTACAAAGTGTCGTCCACCTTCGATATCCCCTTGTTCAACGAGATTACCGTTACTCAAAAGATAAGGAAAAGTCTCTTTTTCAGCAACAATTCGAACACTATAGACAGCAAGGACATCGGGTCTATCAAGGAAATACGTGATGCGTCTAAACCCTTCAGCTTCACACTGCGTGCAATAGGCCCCATCAGACATATACAGTCCTTCAAGGCTTAAGTTGGCCTCAGGATCAAGTTGTGTAATGATCTCTAATTCAAACTCAACCAAGGCAGTCTCAATGATCAAACTCGTTGCATGTTGAATGTAGGTAACATCATTACCATTGATCTTAACCGATAACAACGTCAGCTGATCACCATTGAGCACTAAGCTGGTTTGCTCTTTGTCTTGACGTACACACTGACTCTTCGCAATCACTTGAGTATTTTTCCCATCTAACTCAAAATTTAAATCAATATGGGTAATGGTAAATGCTGGAGCTCGATAATCTTTAAGATACTTCGCATTGATTTTTGTCATTTTCCGACCTTAATTTTTGTATGTTAGAGGGCATTTATAGGGGGGTGGATATAAAAAAACGCGCCATAAGCGCGTTTCTATGTGAGTGATAAATGTTATTTTATGGTATTTTTGGCCACTTGTTCAATATCAACCAAGTCGAGCGTAATACTCACGGTTTCATCAAGAAAAGCATCAGGGGTCTTAACTTCATCCTCTTTATCTGAGGTGTCTTCATCATCGTTGTCTAAACTCTTGAGCGCAGCAAAGCCTTGACTGACACGACGTTTATTCAAACGTTCCAGTTGCTTTTTATCATTGGCTTCACGCTCATTAATCCGCTCGCTCTCAACCAATGATATGGTTTTCTCATTGTGATGTACCTTGAATTCAGCAATATCTTGGTAGATATAACTAAATTCTACATCTTGTTTAATACGCACCTTATGCATCTCATCTAAATGTGTAATGAGACTCGGATTAACATCACCCAAGGTACTGTATTGCGCCACAGGCACTTTATCCCAAGGTAGCGCATTGTCTTCCTCAGCTTCACCATATTCACCAGGTGCTAACGCACTAGGAAAAGCAATGTCAGGTGTGACTCCTTTAAGCTGAGTACTGCCACCATTAATACGGTAAAATTTCGCTATTGTATATTGAACATGCCCAATAGGCTTTTCATACATATCGTAGATACGGCCTAGGCTCTTATGCTGCTGTACAGTGCCTTTACCAAACGTTGATTCACCTACAATCAGTGCACGGTCATAGTCTTGTAAGGCTGCAGCAAAAATCTCAGAAGCCGATGCACTATAACGATCAACCATCACACTTAATGGGCCAGAATAAGTTACTTTGCCATCATTATCACGATTTTGAGAAACTTTACCATTGGCATCTCTAATCTGAACCACTGGACCTTGTTCAATGAACAAACCCGTTAATAACGTGGCTTCGGTTAAGGCACCACCACCATTACCTCTAAGGTCAATGATCACCCCTTCAACCTGTGCTTCTTTCAATTTAGCCAGTTCTTTAGACACATCAACAGATAACCCCATATAAAAGCCAGGGATCTGAATCACACCTACTTTGCGATTAGCGTATCGTCCTTTTTTGGGTTCAATCACTTCGGAAGTGGCAGCCCTATCTTCTAATCTGATTTTATCTCTAACAATAACAATTTCAAAAGGCTTAGCTGATGAACCGCCTTTTTTAGGTAAAATTTGTAATACGACTTTACTGCCTTTGGGGCCTTTGATTAATTCGACCACATCGTCAAGGCGCCAGCCAATAACATCAATGACTTCTTTGCCATTTTGACCTACACCAACAATTTTATCTTCTGGAGATAATTTCGCACTCGTTGCAGCTGGACCACCAGCCACTAAACTTTTGATCACTGTGTAATCGTCATCCATCTGTAACACGGCGCCAATGCCTTCAAGGCTTAGGTTCATTTCCATTTGGAAACGTTCTGCGTTACGAGGAGATAGGTAACTAGTATGAGGTTCTACGCTACGAGAAAATGCATTCATCATGCCTTGAAAAACATCTTCGCTTTTTGTTTGACTTAATCGTTTAATCGCATTGTTATAACGCTTTTCAAGCACAGGCACAATTTCTTGCCACGTTTTTCCGGTTAACGCTAAATTTAATGCATCGTATTTCACACGCTGACGCCATAATTCATTCACCTCGGCTTCATCTTTAGGCCAAGCAGCCTCTTCGCGATCATACTGATAATTGTCATTGGCGAGTGTAAAATCCATTTCTTTATCTAGTAATGACAACGCATAAGAAAACCGTTCATAACGTCGCTTTTGCACCAATTCAAACATTTTATAAGCTGGGGTTAAATCGCCACTTTTAAGCATGTCATCAAATTGCTTTGAATACGCCATAAATGTATCAAGGTCGCTTTGCAGCATGACATTACGTCGATAATCGAGTTGTTTTAGATAACGCTCATAAACGTGTACAGAAAACGTATCATCAAGCTTAAATCGGTGGTAATGGGATCGAGTGAAGAGATCGGTAACACGCTTGCTAGCCACTTTATGTTGTGGCTCCTGTGTTAAAGCGGGTAACTCGCTGAATGGAATTGATGGGGTTAACGCCCACGACGAAAAACCGACAAAAATACTGGCGATTGAGACAACCAAGGGTATTTTCCGCATCAACAAGTTACTCCTTTTAAGATTAAATTTAAGTGTGTTACAGCATTATGTGCTCAATGCGAACTTTCACCGTCAAACCTGAGTCCAATTGCACTTGAACATCTTCTTTTTTAATATCAACAATCACACCAGCAACAGGTAATTTACCCAGTTTGACATTAACGCGCTGATGTTGTTTTAGCTCATTTAATACCGCTGGTGTTAACTCAACAGCTGGAGCCACTTCTTTAGCTGGTTTAAGTGTCGGTTTAGCTATCGGTTTAGTGCGCTTTGGCGCCGTTTTTTTAACCGACTTAGTACTAGTAGTTTCACTTGCTTTTGCAGCTGTCGCTTTGGCTATACGTTTTGCTTTGGCTTTTTCTTGACTCTCTTTAAGCGTCAACTGAGCATGATCAATGTGCTCTTGCTCTAACGCTCCACATTCCTGGCCACTTAAGTCAATACGTTGCGCACCAGCTTTGACACCTTTAAGGTAACGCCAACTGCTAGTATAGCGTCTTAACGCAATTCTCAATTGAGTTTTACTGACTTTAGAATCATCAGCTAACCTTTCAGCCAAATCCTGAAACAATCCAATCTTTAATGGCTTAGTTTCACCTTCGGCGATAAAGCACAAAGGAAATGTTTCATATAAATACGCAAGAATTGCGTTGGTGTCGGTCAACTTATCTGTTGATTCCATCATTACTTCCACAGTTTAAAAAGGGACTCTATCCAAAGCATATTCACAGGAATACACCATTAAGGGTCGTTTATATTCATCAGGCGCAATAGCATTTAATATCGAGTCAATGGTTAACCATTAAACAAAGAGTACAAACGCAGCAGACATACCTTAGCAATTACAACTCACAAACGCCAAGCATTCATTCTAAGAATTAAAGAGATTTAACATCCACATCATTCCAACCGCCTATTATAAGCGTGACTGGCACGATTGCGACCACCAATTATGAATAATTGCTTATCGTTTAACCAAGTAACGCACTTTCGACGTTTTTTATCCCATTTTCAAGACTAATTTGATCTATTTTTGTGAATCGATCTAAAATCAGCCTAAAATTCGTTGATAAATATCCTTACACGCTATTTTTTAGGTTCAACCTTTTTGGCCATTTTTTTGACCGATTTAACCTCTGATGGTACCACTCCTTTTAATAAACTCGCTAGATGCTCTCTATGCTCAGCTAAATAGAAGCTTAATTTTTCGCAGATAGTGTCCTCGAGTTCAAGTGCTGAATCCGTTAAAAACGGCATCAGCAGATCAGCGATATCAAGCATTTTATCGTAAGCATCCGCCTCCTTCTTAGATGTAAACGTCATCTTCTCAACCCCTTCTCTTACTACGACAAATTTAGTCATTACCGTCATAATTATTCCTTGCACTGTTTTTATATACAGTTATAGGGTCTCATAAAAATAACTTATTGTGCAAGTATTCTAAAAAATCTGGTATTCTCATCTTCATTATTGATGACCATCAATCGGGTATCCTTGACAGGCTCGTTGCCGGGATCAAAGGAAAATCAATATTTTTCGGTGTAAAAAATACTCTTAGCTTTGCCCCATACTGAATCTTAAACGTGATTTGGGTATATACTTGATCATGATTTGATGATGAAAGTAATACAACAGCGGTAAGCTTATCTATTGATCAAAATATCGGTTAATGGCACACAATTAAGGAATAAAAAACACAACATGGGATCAGATTGTATTAAGGATAGTGTGACCTTATGCCACTCTTGTGATTTAGTGGTGACTAAACGGGCCTTACCGTCAGGTGTTCGAGCACTGTGTCCCCGTTGCAATACTGTTTTATACGACACTCCCTACTGTTCAATTAACGGCATGTTAGCCTTATGCATTACTGCGCTAATCTGCTTTACACCCGCCAATTTTTTTCCCATTTTAGAATTACATTTTTTAGGCAGTGTTAGAACAACGACCATTATTGAAGGCGCGTTGGCGGTATATGATGAAGGTTATTGGCTCGTTGGGATCGCCGTCATCATCACCGCAATCATCGCACCTGGTATACTCATTATATCGATTCTATCTCAAATACTTATTATCAAGTATCGCCTACATTCACCTTTTTTTAGGCGACAACTCAAACGGTTACTTGGCTATCAACATTTTGTTTCTCAATTAACTATGTTAGAAATTTACCTGATTAGTATTTTAGTCACCGTATTCAATTTATCCGATTTTGCTGATATTTTTTTAGGCCTCGGTACCTTCTGTTTCATCCTATTATTTATTGCCACTCTATTCTTGCAGCGTGAATATAATGTAGAACACATGTGGAGCTTTCTCGATGAATAACCTCACACAAACAACACAAGGTAAAGAAATAGGCTTAACGTCATGTCACACCTGTTATATGCTCAATAAACAAGAACAAAGTCATTGTTCACGTTGCGATAACGCTTTATCGGTTAGACATCATCATAGCTTACAGCAAAGCTGGGCACTGTTAATCACTGCAGCTATCTTGTTAATACCGGCCAATATATACCCGATAACCATGCTCATAGATCGGGGAAATATACGCCATGACACAATATTTTCTGGGATAGCACATCTAGTACACACAGGTATGTTCCCTATCGCCATTATCTTGTTTACCGCCAGTATTTTAGTCCCTTTGCTTAAGATTGTCGGATTAACCGTTTATTTAACTGCCATCAGTTTTCGTTTACCTATTTCGAAAAAAAAACTCATGTTAGGATTTCACATCATTGAATGGATAGGCCGCTGGTCTATGTTAGACCTGTTTGTGATATCCATTACTGTTGCATTGGTCAACATGGGCCAATTATTAGATGCAAAGCCCGCTCCGGCTGCCACCGCATTCGCATTAGTCATTCTGCTGACCCAACTGGCAGCAAAAGTACTAGACACTCGTTTACTCTGGGATCGACTGGAATCGAAAGATGACACACATTGAAGCACCAAAAATTGTAAAAAAGAAACTCTTCTCGCCAATTTGGCTGTTACCTTTATTGGCATTAGCCTTGGGAGCTTGGCTCGGCGTCAAGAGCATTAAGGAAGCAGGCATCGAAGTACGGATCCATTTTCCCAGTGCCACTGGTATTGATGTCGGCAAGACATTAGTGCGTTATCAAGGGGTCACTGTTGGAAAAGTGGTCGACATCAGCATAGGTGAAAACCTAAAAGGGGTTAATGTCGATCTTAAAATGGACTATAGAGCTGGGCCTTTTCTCAATCAACACACTAAGTTTTGGCTCGTGGCACCCAAAGCATCAATCACTGGTGTTGAAGGATTAGACACCTTATTCTCTGGTAATTATATTGCGATTCAACCAGGCGAAGGCAAATCTCAATCTTTCTTCCAAGCAGAAGAAAACGCACCAGCAGTTCTGCCCAATGAAGATGGACTTGTGATCGAGCTAACCAGTCAAAAATTAGGCTCGTTAAGTGTCGGATCACAACTATTTTACCGTCAAATTCCAGTAGGGCAGATCATCAGCTACCAACTCAAAGGTGCAACACAAATCTCACTAACTGCGTTTATCGACAAACAATACGCTCATCTGGTGAAACACGACTCGCAATTTTGGAACGTATCCGGGGTTAACATAGATGCATCACTGGCAGGAATAAAAGTCAAAACCGAAAGCTTATCGACGATACTCGCTGGCGGGTTAAGCTTTAGCTCAACTGAAGATTCTCAAGCGGCAAAGAAAGGCCAACATTATGAAATTTATGCAACTGAAGAGCTAGCACTCGGCGGCATTGAGTTTACGCTCACCGCAGAGAAAGCCGGCTCCGCATCTGTTGGCACTAATATTGTTTTTAGAGGCATCACCATTGGCCGCATAACAGGATCAAGCCTCACTGACTCAGGGGTTGAATTTACCGCAAAACTCAATACCGAACATGCAAAGTTACTTTCAGCGAGCTCAAGCTTTTGGTTAGAAGGGGCCACACTTTCACTCTCAGGGGTGGATCATGTTGAGCGATTACTCACAGGCAGTGTTATTAACTTCTCTCCTGGGGCAGGAAAACCATTGTCACACTACCCCCTATTGTCCACACAACCTGATACATTAGCCCATAAAAATTTATCCCTAGTCCTCACATCCGATAGTAATCAAGGAATAGATGAAGGTGCTGAAGTTAGATATAAAAATTTTGCTATCGGCCGTGTTGATTCAGTCAAACTCAATCACGATTTATCCGGCATCGAATACCATATCGCGATAGCGTCTGAATTTGCAGAACTTATCACCCAAGGCAGTTACTTTGTCTCAGAAAGCGCCGTTTCTATCGAGGCATCACTAGAAGCCATTTCAGTTAAAACAAATGATCTCAGTACATTGACTAAAGGCGCGATTAGCTTGATCCAAGGTAAATCAACGACCAGAGTGAAAAAAGATGCCTCGTTGTTGCTGTTTACATCGCAAGCACACGCTGACAAGCACTTTGATGACGCCAACTTAACTCAATTAACCTTAAGCAGCCCAGATGGTGCCGATCTCTCTGTTGGCGCGCCAGTGTATTATCAAAAAATGCAAATTGGGCAAGTCAACAATATAAAATGGCAGGCAAGCAGTGAAAACTTTGCTATAACCTTCAGCATTCAAAAACAATTTTCCAGTTTACTCAGATCTAATACCGTGTTTTGGCGCAACAGCGCAGTATCCATCAACGCTGCAATGACAGGTATTAATATCGATATAGCCTCGCTTCAAGGCGCCTTAAAGGGCAGTATTACACTGGGCTTACTCGATGAAAAAGAACAAGGTAACCAAAAACACCTCTATGCAGATAAGTCATTAGCATTAGCCCTCGCCCAACCCATCACCTTGAGTTTCCCTGCTGATGTTAAATTGGCGGCCAAAGCCCCGATCCGCTACCAAGGTCATCAAATAGGCGAAATTAAAACCGTTCAACTGGACAAAGATCTGCACAATGTCACTGCTAAAGCCTACCTTTATGGCCGTTATGCCGATCATTTTACCCAAGTGGACGCGCAATATTTTATTGTAGAAGCACAAATCTCTTTAGCCGGTATAAAGGCGGCAGAAACCCTAATCACAGGCCCCTATGTGGGTGTACTACCAGGACAAAAAACGGCAACCAGTCGCCAATTTATCGGCACCTTAACCCCAAGTGTGCTCGCTAAAGCGGGAGAACTGCAATTCACATTAGAAGACAGTTCATTAGGATCAATAAAATCCGGGACTCCAGTCTTTTTTAGAGGCATGAAAATTGGCCAAGTTGACAACTATGCTCTATCTGATACTGGTAACTCTGTGCTGATGTATGCTCATATTGACGCTAAGTTTAGCCATTTAATCAATCAAAGCAGTCAATTTTGGGATCTCTCCGGTGTCAAAGTCGACATCGGGTTATTTACAGGGGCTAAGATTGAAACAGGGACATTAGAAACCATCCTTGCCGGCGGTATTGGCGTCGTCACACAAGCACCCACATCGGCATCAAACACATTACAGCCTAATACCCAGTTCATCTTGAATAAGCATGTTGATCCTCAATGGCTACAATGGGCACCCGTGCAAACGATGCCATAACATTAGCCATGTAAAATCAGCTAGCATGCTCTCGGTACAAACGGGAGCATGCCATTCATCAACACCCCGACTCATTTTATTCTCTGTCTATACTGGCTTGATTAACCCTGTTTAACTATGATTTATTTATACAACAAATAGGTATCCATATGTCAACAGAGCTAATGCAAGAAGCGGCGATTAATTTAAAAAAAGCGATCCCCTTGATGCTTAAGCATCACATTCCGGCCACTCCGATCAATTATGCTCTTTGGTATGCCTACGTCGCAGAACGGCAGCCCAGTTTGAATCAGCAACTCGATAACATTATTGCCGAGCACAAAACGTGCTCTGCGTCCAATTCAACGCTGCTTTATCGTGAGTTTGTCTCTGATCCCGTCGATATCGATGTTATCGACATGAGGCAGAATCTCGAAGCAATGGCCACCGAGTTATCGCAGTCATTAAAAGACACAAATAATGATGCGTCTCATTTTCAGAAAAAAATCACCAGCAATTTTGAAAAATTAAGCCGCATAGAAACAGAAGGAGTGAACCTTGAAAAAGTTTTAGGCTTGGTGCGAAGCATGGTCAAAGAGTCAGATGAGATCCGCTCCAGTACCCAATATTTTACCGACCATCTACAGCGTGCCCAACAAGAAATAGACACATTAAAAGCCCAATTAAAAAAATCAGAAAAAGACGTATTATTTGATGCCTTAACCCAAGTATTAAACCGTAGAGCCTTCGATGCCGACTTAAAAGGAGCCTTAAATCAAGCTCCTGAGGGATTATGCTTAATTCTTATCGACATTGATCACTTTAAAATATTTAATGATAATTATGGTCATCAACTTGGCGATCAAGTGCTAAAATCTGTGGCTAAACGTTTGGGAGAGTCTTGTAAGGAAGGGACTAAATTATACCGCTATGGAGGCGAAGAATTTGTGGTCATCGCCGCCAACAGTGAACTGAGAAAAGCCAGACAATTAGCCGAAGCCATGCGCAGAGCATTGGAAAAAATATCGGTTAAAGATAGGCGTAAAAATTTAATGGTAAACCAAATCACCGCCTCTTTTGGCGTAGCCCAGTGGCAACCCTCTATTTCACCAAGCCAACTGATATCGCAATCAGATACCCTACTCTACGAAGCAAAACGGCTAGGACGTAATCGAGTCATGCCTATTCTAGGTTAACTAAAATCATAACACTTGAGCGGGATAGTTTAATTGATGCTTAAGCTCAAAGGTATGGAAAAGAGAAAACTTGATGAATAAAAATGGTACGTTTTTATCCATCAAGCGTGTTATTGCTTCACCTACGACTTAATCCGCTCAAGAACGAGGTTTTACTCATCAATAACTGCAAAACCTGTTGGGGATATAAAATCATTATTTATCCTTATATCAACGGTTTTCTTTGTGGGGTTTATATGGTATTCCACAATCTCATCACTGTTTATTCTGTTCATATAAAGCATGATATCCTCATCAGATTCAACAACAACACCTGACTCTGCCGTTAGCCCACCTTCACCTTCTGGACCTGGAATATAAAATTCATCATGCAAGATTATATCGGTATCGAAGTCATTAAACTCGTGCGTTTGTGTGTTATAAGAAAAAACTTTCACTGTCACTCCCTCAACAGTCCACGACTCAGTGTAATCCAAGCAAAAAAGTGTATGTTGCGAAGCTCGCAGTGCATCAAAAGAGCTATAGGGTCTATCTGGATCGATCAAAAGGCTGTTCACCGCATATGAATAACCACTTTCATCTAATCGATTAACGGTGCATTTTACATTCATATCATAACCATCAATATCCTGACTTCTTAAAGGGACTGATGATAATTTTGCATCGAATATTTCATACTGACTTCTAGACGATACCAACTGATTATTGACCGGAGGTTCAATAAAAGAAAAATAATCTGGGTCATTGCTATCAATCCCAGCCAATTTGCCATCTATAACACGCAAAGAATTATATCTATTACGTGTGTCATCATAGAGCAATTCGGTAAATTTACCGCTGTCTGAAATATAAGCGTAGTGGTTATAGAACTCGACATTGTTTTCCGGTGGATCTTGATAGTGAAACAGCATATTCCCTAATGCATCGATTTCTACTTGTCTATAATCTGCATATACATCTTGCATGACAGTTTCAACAACAAATGCATCATCATGAATTACAGCCTTAAAGACTCCACGCTTATGCCAATTATTCTCGTCAGTAATATCAAAGCTGTACAGCATTTCGTTCGGAGATATATCGCCTTGCTTTTGTTGGCTCAAAAAAGGACTTTCATTAGACAAATCGTGATCAAACTCAGATGGTTTGCCATCGACAATGATCGGATATAATTTTCCGCTGGTTTTATCCATTATCAAAGGGTAGTCGCCATAATAACGCGTACCTTCCCATGCTATGGTAGAGTTATCCATGTTGAACATGATGTATTTTTTATTAATATCAAGTACACGTGTGACAGTTGGCATCACAGGCTCTAAACCGCAACTTTCACAATCCTCAAAGGTCACGAGAAACGCTAACGATTCTCCATTTGCAGAATTTTCATATACCATATCGTCTATAGCAATATTTTCTTCATCAGAAACAAGCTCAAAATCTGCTGGCTTTATTGATTGAAAATCAACCTTAGGTACAGTAAGTGACTTTAATGCAGGACTATCTGTGACACCATCTGTGCCGCCATCTGTGCCGCCATCTGTTCCACCATCAGTGCCAGAATTGTCATCGCTACTGCCCCCACAACCGGAAAGTGCTAACACAGCACAAAATCCAAGAAGGGCAAAAATAGAATGGTTACGGTATTTCATAAATAATAATCCTCATAAAAAGATAACGGTCCCATGAGAAAGGACAAAACGTCACCGATATGCTTTAAATTTTTGTTATAAGTTGTCTCGGAATACGAATATTCCGATAAAGATTTAATGATCAGATGATGAGTTTTATTTCGTTCCTTGAAACATAATGCCGTCAGTATTAGGCGCGCATCATGTCCGCATAATCATATTCTGAAAACTTAGTTTCACGAATAATCCCTTCTAATCCAGAACTTGGCTTAATAAGGGCGAGTGTTAGGCCTCGGGTAGTAACCCGCATACCTGCAGATAATTCTTGATAAATATTGGTCAATTCATGTTGAACAACACTGCGCTTTTTCAACGTTTCCATGATTGTTAGCCAGTTAGTATTAACCGTGTGATCTTGGCCTTCAATGTTAACGTGTAAAGGAATATTTTTCATGATTTCATCATCTGGTTATATTAAAGTACGCAAATTGTACAATCATTGAGCTGAACCTATGCTGAACAGTCTGATGACTTTGGCTTTAATCAATACGAATAAGCTATCATATATACATTTAAAAGGCGGATAGATAACGTGCTGGAAATTTAAGATATTAATCTGGTACAGAATATTGAGCCCCCTCGCCTAGGATCCAAAGGCTGTATATCTTCATAAACGTGATCGAATCTAAGGTAAAGACCTGATAGATGTTCTACGCTAATTTGATAATATCATAAGCTTACAATCCTCCAAAAAAATCTAATTAGATAAATTTGGTAGTTTTAATTCAATGATTTAGGTGATTTTATGCGTCTTTCTTTTGACAAAATATATCAGGACATCACAAGTGGTACAGCATTAAAAACAACCGAGAAACCAACAGAATTTGAGCTAACACTCTCCAATAACAAAAAATACTTGGTAATAATTAATGATGCTGGAGAAGCTGATTCTGTCACTAAAATGAACAATAGTGATTTCAATTTCATTACCACTGGCAAACATTTGATATTCTATGCATAACTTTAAATAACTATCGTATGCTGCATAAGCCGTAGCTCGTCGACTTTCTCCTTAGATTCCAAGGATAACCGACACACTTTGGTATAGATAAGAAGGTCAGTTGCTTATAAGCTTCAGGCTCTCACACAATCCACCAAGGTAACCACAATGGGAAACCAACGTAAGCAACTGACGCTCAAAGAACGGTATCAGATTGAAGCATTTTGTAAACTAGATTTTTCAGCGAGAAAAATGGCTAAAGAGCTTGGCCGTAGTAATAAAACTATTTCAAATGAGTTCATTGACTCCTGCATGAAGGAGTATTGTGCGGAGACTGCACAGCAGCAAATGCAAATACGCCGTAGTGAGGCCGCTAAATACACTAAATGCTCTGCAAGCTTAAAAGAGCACGTCAGGTCGTTGTTAGTATTAGGCTTCAGTCCAGAACAAATAGCAGGACGAATGAAAAAAGAAAAGAGTGCTAACTCTTTGTCATGCAATACTATTTACAACCTCATAAAAAGAGAAAAATGGCACCAATTACTCCCTCGAAAAGGCAAACCTTATAAGAAGCGTAGTGGTGTTGAAGCTGGGGCAAAGCTTATCCCAGAGCGAGTCGATATCAGTGAACGTCCTGCTTGTGTTGATGAAAAAATAGAGATTGGCCATTGGGAAGGTGATACGGTTTATGGGCAAGATGGTTATCTTGTGACCTTAGTTGAACGTGTATCAAAATTACTGGTAACTTGCCGTGTTCCCAATAAAACTAAAAAAGTGGTGACCAGAGCGATTAATAAATTGCTTAAGCCATTTCAAGGAATGTGTAAAACGATAACATTTGATAATGGAGGTGAGTTTGCTGGTCATAAAAAAGTAAGTAAAGCATTAAGTTGTGACATTTATTTTGCAAAACCTTACCACTCATGGGAGAGAGGATTAAATGAAAATACCAACGGTTTGCTTAGGCGTTTCTTCCCCAAAGGAATGGCGATTGGCTCACTATCACACAAAGAGATCAAACAAGCTGAGTTTTTGATTAACATGAGACCCAGAAAGGCATTAGACTATCTGAGTCCGTATGAATATTTAACAGGCAAGCGTGTGTCGTTTATTGCTGAGATCTAGCCTCTTCTGCCGATCACCACTTGGTACCAAGCAAAACCCAGAGCTACCGTAGCCACTATCGCAGTAATTATTCCCACTCGTTCATTCCAAAATTGATAATCAACGAGGAATCCCCACCCAGTATTAAAACACGTCATCCTTGTACTCCAGCACGTTTATTATTATTCGCGATAATATCGCCAGTTATTGTTATTACTCGAGCTCGAAAACATACCCACTACGAGTTTACTAATATGAATAAATAACTGATTTTACAAATATAGTCATTCTATTTTGCCGCTAAATTCGATACGCTAACTGATATCCATATAATGTCAACATGGTTCAAGCGATTACAGTTTATTGAACATTGAATAGGAACATGAAATAGAGTCCCCAGCAGCAGAATAAATTAACTTCTTAAATATAAGGTGACACATGGCAAAATCAGCACAAGAGCTTAGGAATGGGGTACTAAAAGTACTGGAGGGAAAATCACTTCATGATCATCAAAGAGAAGCAGCTAAAAAGACCTTTGAGGCATTTGATAAAGACACTAGAGCGGTTGTTACCGCTGCTGAAATGCAAGCAGGTAAATCTGGAGTTGCATTAGCGTTATGCTGTCAGCAAAGATTAAGCCTTTCAGATTTAGATATAACAAGCCGTAAGAAATTACGCGATACTCTCTACCTAATCACAATGCCTGATGTAGCCTTGCTAGAGCAAGCGAAAGATGATCTTAATGGTGCAAAAAACGTAATAGTTAGTAATTTTGTCCGCTTTGAGAATGATTTAGAGAATGAGTTTAAAGAAAATCCTCCTAAATTAATTATCATAGATGAGTGTCACTACGGCTCTAACGTATCCGCAGTTCGTTATCACAAAATTTTTGATTACCTCGAAGAAAATGATACCTGTAAAGTTGTCTTTATCTCAGCAACCCCATTTGGTGCGCTATACGCGGCTGAAACCGCTTATGACAAAGCAAAAGAGATCCAAGAAGAAGCTGTAGATGAACAAGATGATGTAGCAGCAACACAAGCTGCAAGTATTGCGCAAAGCGCTGTAGCTAACTCCTTACTTCGCCGAAGTTTTGGTACTAAATTAGTATTTCACCGCACCAGTGATGAATATTATGGCGTGCGTGAAATGATAGCTGCAGGAAAAGTTAAAGGCCTTGAATCAACCAATAAAAACTTCTTGATCCCCTCTAACGAACGAAATGAATTCATAGATTACTTTCATAACTATCCAGATTCTGGCTGGTCATTAGTTCGTGTGCCTGCAAGTACCGCTATGGAAGCCAAAGAGTTTTTCTTAGCAGAAGGTGTACCTGAAGAAAATATTTTCATTCTTGGCCTTTCTCTGAGTGGAGTACCCGAAGATGAACAAACCAATATAGATAAATTTAAAAAAGAGTTTCACGATGCTATAGATTTTGGTGAGAAACTTGTTGCCATTACAGTCGCGGGTTGCCGTGCGGGCATAAACTTCGGCCCACTCATGAAAAACAACCTGATTTCAACTTGGGATAGCACAGTAGCTAGTGTCGCAGCGGTTGTTCAAGCAAACATTGGCCGAGCATGTGGCTACCATGAGAATAACGAATCATTGCACTTTACCAATATGGCAGCCGCTGAAGCTTATAGTGCGTCGCTCGATTATCTTGAAAAAAATACCAACGAACACAGTTCATCCGATTTCGAAGGCCTTCGAGAGTTTTTCGATGATCTATGTGAAGAATACAACGTGCAAGGCCTAGATGTAGGCATTACCGTAAAACGGAAAAAACGCAAACCCATTGGTGATGTAGAAACCTATTTCACCAATAAATATATTGCTGTACCAGGAAAGCTACTGCATGAAGAGTATGACTATAAACAGCACACGGATGATGATGTCTTACTACAAGCCATTTCCATGTTACGTGACGAGTTACTTCGAAATTATGGCCCAAAGGTAAAAGGCCATAGAGCCATGCGCGGCAAATATAAAAATTGGATAAAAGCGCAATGGGTTAACGGAGATACCTACGACAACAAAGAAAAAGCACGTAAAGTAGGTACAATGAAAGAACGTACCCTGCTATTTACAAAAAAAATAGACAAAGGTGAAAAACAAGAATACAACCAAGTGGTCATGCCCGGAAGCGGTGAACTATCTGAAAATAAGTTAGTCACAGCAACTGTTTTTAGTGTCTATAACCAATCCCGTCGTGATGTAAAAAAGAAAATCATGTCTGAGCAGGATATGCATGAAATATGTGAGCATTTTGGTGTTGAAAAGGACGATACCTTATTTGTTTTGTATAAACGTGGTGAATACAGTATTGAGTTATCAACAGCTAAAAAGCACGCCAATTTAGGTCCTGATGTGAAAACCAACATCAATGACGAAAGTCAATTCACAGGCCTTCCAGATGTTATTTTCTAAAAACATCTAATAGTCCGAATAAGTTACTAGAAGTGCTTGGAAACAGGTACCGAGTTAATAATGACAAATAAAGCCATCATACACAGAGAAAAAATAGCAAAAGTCATAGAGCAAGAAACGTTTGAACATCAAAGGCAAGCTGCAAATAAGGCACATATAGCTCTTAATTCTGGTTCTCGTGCCGTTGTTATTGCTGCCGAAATGCAATCAGGGAAATCAGGTATATCGCTTGCTTTAGCTTGCCTACAACGTCAAAGCTTAGACGACACTGTAATATGTGACAGAAAACAACTTAAAGATACCCTCTACTTAGTAACAATGGCCGACATAGCCTTGTTCGACCAAGCTAAGCATGACTTATCTGCTTGTCCCAATGTTGTAGTCAGTAACTTTAATAATTTCCGTCAAGCACTCAGCTTACAATTCAAAAATCAACAACCCAAACTCATCATTATTGATGAGTGCCACTATGGTTCAAGTTCAGATGCAGTGAGATATAGCAAAGTATTTGATTATTTAGAGAAAGAAAATCAGCAATGTAAAGTAGGATTTATTTCCGCTACGCCCTTTAGCGCTTTATATGCAGCAGGTGGAGATTCAATTCTTAGGCACAATTTTCAGACTCGCCTAGTGTTTCATAAAACAAGCGATGAATATCATGGTATACGTCAGATGCACAGCAGTCAGCAAATAATAAAGCTTGCTGAGGAGCAGCGTGACTTTTGTAACGACTCCCTACTCCGCCGTCGCTTTATTCGCTCATTTAACACACATCAAGGACCAGGCTGGAGTCTTATAAGGGTACCGAATAATTCTGCTCATAAGGCTAAGAAAATCCTATTGGATACAGGGATTGAAGAAGATCAAATCTATATCATCGGCCAAAAACTAACAGGTATTCCCGATGAAGAGTTATCCAGCATTAATGATTTTAAACAAGCATACGAAACAGCCGTTCTATTTGATGAAAAAATTGTAGCGATTACTGTTGCGGGATTCCGCGCCGGGATAAACTTCGGCCACGCCATGAAAGAACAGTTAATCGCCACTTGGGATAGCACCATCGCCAATATCGCAGCGGTAGTACAAGCAAACATTGGTCGTGCTTGCGGCTACCACCAAAACACTGAAGCAAAGCACTATACCAACTTGGATGCCATACAAGCCTATAGCGACCTGCTTAACCACCTTGAACAAACAGACCAAACCGATGACTTTGAGGGGCTACGTCAGGTTTTCGAGAAAATATGCACTAAATATGAAGTGAATGGATTTGACCGAGGTACACCTATTTCTCCTCAGAAAGAATCCATCGTCATAAAAAAGCTAGCCAATAGCAAAACCTACATAACGGAAGGTTATCTGTGTGTACCAGCACAACTACACAATATTCACGCAGACTTTACCCAATACACTCAAGATCCCGAGCTATTAGAAGCAATAAGGCACATCCGTAACGAGCTATTAAAAGACAATGGTCCATTTCGTAAAAAAGGGCGAGCCTTGCGCGTGGAGCATCAGAATAGTATTAAAGCGCAATGGGTCAATGGTGCAACTTACGATAACCATACAGAAAGCAGCGCAAAGGAACGCACCATACGGTTCATCGAAGCGATCGATAACAGTGAACCAATAGAGTTTAACAAAATCATTAAGCCTAGCGGAGGGGAGACTACTGAAGATAAAAAGATTATGGCATCAATCTTTAGTCTTTATAATCTTTCAAGACAAATTGATGCTTTCAAAAGAGCCATGGACGAAGATGATATGCTTGAAATTTGTGATCTGCTAAAGGTTAAATATGACAGCAGTGTGATTGTTCTTTTCAAACGCGGTGAATTATTAAATAAAAAAGAACATCTCGATATTCAGCATTCTCACATAAAAAACCAATCCGTTTTTAAAAATAATTAACCTAAAAAGTACCATCTAAGCTTGTTTCAGGACTCTAATCCTTACGCTTATCTAATTTCCACTTAGGTCACATACAGAGGAAAAACTGATAAGTAAAGTTCAGTTCACCTTGAGAAGTCGAGCCTTTATCACTAAACAAAGAATGGCCAAGAACAACCTGGCCATTCCATTTAACTATGCTTTCACATGCAACTTAATCACTGGCGTCAAGCATTCTTGCAGACTCAAGCCACCATGGCTGTAATAATCACCGCCCACATACCCCGCTATACCTGGAGCCATAGCAATCGTCACATTCTGATTCCAATGCCAAGGTACCGTAACCCCAGTTGAGCCCATATTGTCTTTAAGAATGGCACAGCGGGCTAAACGTTTCTTGACCAACGTTTTAGGGATACTCGCCTCAGCCAGTTTATTGGGCACCCATAACCAACCATGATCGGTGACAATCTTGATACGCTTCCATCCTGCATTCACTAGGCCTTCAATGCGTGCAACAACATCATTGAGCACTGCATCGATATGCATAGGCATCTTACGTTGTTGTGCATGCCCCATATTGTCAAGATCACCGGTCTGCACCCAAGCATAACCATTAGGTTCACCTGTTTCTAAACCATCTAAATATTGCCAACCTTTGTCGGCCAAGGCTTTTTTAAAATGATAAGAGGAAAACTCAAATTCAGTTTCAGTGAGCACTGGGGTAAAGTTCTCATTGTCTTGTAATCCAGATAATAGATCCGCAACGGGAGTGACTGCCGCTTTCGCTGTCGCAGTCAAAGAGGGCAATGCCGACCACTGTGTAGTCAAACCAACTTTAAGCCCAAGCTTCTCTAACTTAACTTCCAGTGATTTCGCAGTATCGAAGCGTAAACCATCAACAAAAAAGATAACTTCACTACCCGCAGAATAATGCGCTGTAGATTCTTCAATTTGATTGTCGCCAGGATAGCCTTTCTGCTCCACCAGAGTTTGAAAGTTCAGCGTCACTTGCTCTAACCAAGGGGTATAAATAATCGTAAGCACATCCGCAATAACTTCTTGCTGGTGGATGTCTCGTGTCTTAGCCATGGCAGCAATAGCGGCAGCATCCGCCAGCCAAAAGCGCTCTTGATAAAACTCAGCCATCGCTTGCGGCGTTGAGCCATTAAATGGTATTTCAGTATGCTCAAGGACGGCTTTCAGCTCACTTAATATTGAGAGCCAGACGGATAAGCCTAATGTGGTCCAAATCCAAGATTGGCGACCACTTTGTTCATGCCACAATCGCTCTACAGTAGCTTTAACATCCTTACGCAATTGATCTTTTAACGCTTTAAGCTCATGTTCAATGGCAAGCTCTCCTCGGCTATTTTCCGACAGGTAGCGCTCTGCTTCAAATGCAAGATCCGACGGTTCAACCTCTGCTAATGATCTAAGTAGCACTGGTAAATTACTCGCCGTATCTAAAAAGCGTTGCCAAACATCGCTCCACACACCTTCAGCTTCACATAGCAGGCTCAGCGGCTGTGACAAATCTGAATGCATCGGAGTAAAGCCATAATTCTGGCCACATGACTGCGAGAAGATATCCCACTTGCTGCCCAGCCATTGCGCTTCTTTATCTGTAGGATTGTTCAACCAACCCAAAATATCTTTGGCGGGATCATTCAAGACGATGGCATAGAACTCATCAGCGGTAAGTTTTTTACCTTGTAAACGCTCTGCTGGTGTTTCTAAAATATCAGGCAATACCTGAATGATAGCATCTAAGGTTTTCTTATCCTTTGCTAACTCAAGGCCCAAACCCACTTTTGAGTTAGTTAGGAATGAAGACACACTCCAATCTCGCCCCGCCGTATTATACGCCCACCAGCAACCACGATACTGTAACTCAGCCAAAGGACGCAAAAAGTCTGGGCACTGCTCAATAGCGCGCAGATCTTTGCGTCCCACTCCTGGCAAATAGATAATTGGCGTTTTACCTTCAGGTAACTGACAATCCTCTAGGGCACCAGCAATCGCGCACTTAATCCAAATTGCGGGACCAATTCGATCTTCAGGCTTATATTCACCAAGCTCAATCAGCTCAGGTAATTGTTGCTTAATAAACGGCATCGCCGACTGCCATTGCTTGTCAATATCTGTCCACAAAATAGCCGCTGGAGCGACTTGTACTGCCGAATTGAAGTTTGCACAATCACGTAACTGACGGACTAAATAATCAATAATCATAAGGCTATCCTTATCCCACTCGTTCACGAAGTTGAGGCAACTGAAACATATCTAAAACCTGAGTGAATAAAACAGCGGTACACTTATCAATCTGTTCTATAGACCAATGATCAACTGACTTAATCATTTTTAGCTGATTCCCTGGCTGCACGCTTTTCAGCTAGGGTTAAGTGATGGTCGTTTATGCGATCACCCTCTTTGCCGTCGTACTTCGGGCCAAGCTCGAACCAAGGGGCTGAGGCTACGTCAGTGCCGCGATCTTTCTTCCAATGGATATTGGGCTTGGCACGCAACACTCCGGCACCTTTTTTACCCATATCTTCGGCGGACATAAACGGACGGATGTTTAAGCGTACACCATCGTTTAGGTCTGGGTTCCAGCCGATAGCTTGCTGCTCAATAGGTTTCCAACGCACGAAAATATCTAAGCCTGGTTTACCAGGCAGTGCTTCACCTTCTAAAATCGCTTCTAGCTGAACCTTTAAGTTCTCAGCGGCGGTTAAACGAATATCGGCGCCATCAATGCCATCGGCAACACCACGTTTCTGGGTACTAATCCAGTCATCGAGATAGGTATAGATAAGGCGTTCAAGCCCTTTATAGTCAAGCTGGTGGTAGTTAACTAATGCAGAGAAACCATCTTTTAAACCATCCCAAATCTGCCAGATAAAGGGGCGGTGTTGAAACAGTTTGCAATGCTGCTCAAATAACTTATCCCGCAACCAATCGCCCAGGTTAGTTGATTTAACCGCTTTAAGCAGATTGGCTTCAATCGTGTTTGACCACTGCTGACCATAGGCTTTTTGTAATATGGCCTCGAGACGCTTTACTGCACTCATCTCACCACGAATAGCCGGGATACAGACAATACCATCGTCATCGACTAGGCCATCGAAATCAGTGTTTTTCAGCATCACCTGACGCATTTCAGGCGCCAGCTCCATTTGCCCCAGGGCACCCTCTCTGGCTTCGCCATTCACCTTGTCATCATCCAGCTCCGCAGGCCATTGGTAACCAAGCAGACGAGCAACTGCGACTTGCAATACAGTATCATCCTGACGCAACTCACCAACAGCTGTGGTCTTAGTTTCTTCATCCCAAATGACAGAAGCACATGGGTGACCATGGAAGATCCATTGAGTTGGATCGTCTGAGTAAGGTTTTGGGAGGCCATTAGGGAATTGTTTATTAGCAAGTAAGTTCCATCTTTCACGATCAAAAGGTATCTTACCAACATAGCCATTATCTACACTGAGCTTTTGATTGATTTTTCGGAGCTCAATTGCAAATTCATCTGAACAACAGAATGCCCAAATTGCTTCTAAGTCTTCGTTATTGCTTGGAACTATTACTGGCGTAGTGTTCGGGAAACGACGCCCTAGGTATAAAGAAGCAGGCAAGTTTGCCATCTGTCCAATACTTACGCCCTTCTTATTAAAAGCATCCCATCCTCTAACTGCAGAGGTTTTTGAAGCTTCCATGCCATACCAGTCAATAGCCAATTGCTTCCCACTAAAATCCGATTTGCCACTTGGCACTCCCTCTAATAACTGAAATTTACCTAAGGTTGAGTGGTATTCCCAAAAGGAGATAACAAATCTATTATTATCTCCTGTTGAAGAGCCTTGATAACAAGATGCCGTTTCAGAAAAACGAGCAGACATATCAGCATTTTCAAAGCTAACAATTGCATCAGGGTTTTTCAATTGTTCAAGTTGAATAATACTTTTTAAAGATTCGAATGGTAATTTGTCAGATTTCTTATCTGCAGACTGATATTCTGATACATCAATACCTCGGATCAATGAATAAGTATTATCTCTACCCCTTGTGATTCCAATAAGCTGAACATTAAAGTCCCACATTGAGGTCTGAAACCCCTTAGCCCCTAAGCGAGCAACAACATTCCATTCGTGCTCATCAAGTAAGCTTGACCGAAACTTCTGATACCCTTTTAAAAACAACCAGTTTTGAGGTATCACAACGCTTGAACTACCACCAATTAAACATAACTCTAAACATTTCTGTAAAAAAACTGTAGCCAGGTCGCTTTTTGCTTTGATGTAATACTTGTCACAATATAATTGCAATGTCTCTGACTGTTTACCTCGTGCCAGGTATGGAACATTGGTAACAACCCACTGATATTTATCAGCCAATAATCCTGCTGCTTTCGCCAAACCTTGTGCGGCAGCCTTGGCTTCACTAGTCGCATCAGCTTTACCTACCATGGCCAGTTGCAATAGTTCCCAAGGGGCTTGCTCACCTTCATTCTTGTTAGGTAAGGCCTTCGTTGGGTCAATCAAACTACCTAACGTTGGCGCTTCTTTAAAGGTCTGTTGCATCCAGGTAACGGCATCAGAAAGGACTTCATCGCCTTTAGCTAAGTCCTTCCATTCTTTTTGCGCCTCGGTAATCGACATACCAGAGCACGCCAGTTGCAGCTCTGGCAGTTGACGATAACCCCCAGCATCTGGATAACGCCAAGCTTCTAATGCGAGTGCAAAAGCGGCTAGTTCGACGCAGCGTTGGTCTAGCTCTAGGCCATGAATATTGTCGCGCAATACCGCATTAACGGCCTCTTTCGCGGTTAAGCCTTCAAGGTGCATTCGCATTGGCACTAGCATCAGGAAAACCGCGACCAAGAAGTGACCCGAACCACAGCAAGGATCGAGGGTTTTTAGCTCGCTTAAGTGCTCAGGCCATTTGTCGAAATCCCCTGCTGCACTTTTCCATTTATTTACCTTCTCTCCGCTGTGGGAACATACTTCCTCTTCTTCGATAAAACGCAGATACTCCAGTGGTACGCCAGGAATAGACGCCAATTCACGCAGCTCTTGTTCGCTGTTAGCCCGGATTAAGTCATCGCTACTTAAGCGACGTTTTGCCCACCAGGCACCGAGGGCGTTGTCCAGTAAAAAACTCACCATGTAAGGTTCGGTGAATAGCTGAGTTACCGGGCTGAGCTCTTTGGCACCAATTTTGACGCCGGACTCATTAACCTGTTTTTTCTTTTTGTTTTGCCAGAACTGGTAACACCAACCCAGGCTGTCTTGGGCTTGGAAAGTGGCGGGATTAAGCGCTGCAATCAACTCTTCCAGCTTGTTGATATGGTTAATTGAAAGCTTAATAGCAAATGCTGGCGAGTCGGCGCGGAAAATTTGCGGCAACATGGTTTGCGCTAGGCGGCCCGCAAGTTCCCAGCCATCCTTGCAATCGGGTTCTTCTTCGGCAAGTTCGCTGCACTCATCTAATGTGACCGATGTACCTTCAAACATCAGCAGGTGGTTTTGCTCAAGATAACGAGAAAACAGCATACGGTGCCAATGCTCGTAGGCAATCTCATTAATCAGTAATTCGGTTTCCTGTGCTCCATCAATTAAGCTATCACCTAACTGACGAGCATGGGCGCGCAAGGTATTACGCAGCTTGCGGTCATCTTCAGATAAATAACTTGGCGCTTGCACATCTGCAATACCAAGTCGCGTTATGGCATCAGTGACAGCGACTTCTACCACGTCACGGGCTTCAACCACGGTAGCTTCTAATTTTTTACGCAATTGCTTATCGAGTGAACTTCTCATTTTTTCTCGTTACTTTACATTCTTGGTAGTGAATTGAACAAAACCATTAACCTCTATCATTCGGAAAGGTTAATGGTAAATGGCGAATGAATTCAGTTAAACTCATTCAACCTCCTCAAAGCTATTAGGTCAGCAGTTCGAGGGCACTAAGATGGTACGACGGGCCCTTTGGCTAATTCTTCACGTAGCTCTTGTTCGACTTTAGTGAGCCAGCTTTGTAACTGGGCTTCGTTTTCGATTAATGGCTTATTAAGTTTGTAATATCTCACCTTAGGAGTGAGTTCACTAATCGCATCTTTAAGCACATGATCGAAGATACTGGGTAGCGCGGCCGACTTGTCGCTCCATTGTTGGAAGTTAATGTCATCGAGGGCATCAAATACGGCAGTAGTATCACCTATGCTCACCTCAGGCAGCTTGTCGAGATGACGTTTCGCTAAAAATTGATTTCGCTTAGTTTCATCCAGCTTTTGCCAGTTGTCGTCCTCTTCAAGCTCAAGCATGCAGGCTTTATGCTCTTGCTCATACTCACCTAAGCGACTCGTCAGGGTATTACGCAGTGCGTTAACCGCTTGCTTAAGTAGCGGATCCACTGGGTTTGGATCTTGCAACAAGCTGCGATTAGCAATAATGGCATCACGTTCTTTATCTAACGCCTTAAAAATGGCTAAGTCTTTGGCGTTTTTAAGCGCAAGTAAAAACTCACTCCAACGAGCCTGACGCGCTTTGACTTTATCGGCTAACGCCTGCCAATCGGCAAAGTCACTCAGCAGTTGCTCTTTATGGTCGAACACCTGTTGCAGTTGATCGTTACCTGAGTACATCTCTAAATCGGTGAGTAACTTGGTGCTTGGTGCCATAGGTAGTGGTGCCTCGCCACCCGCTTTGCGAGCAAGATTACGGGCATTGATGATGGCCAGCGGTAATTTACTTGACTCTTCACCCGCATTACAGGTTTGCTCATGCAAGGTACTCACCACACCACGGACTTTAATCAACTGCACTTTTGACAAGGTCACGTTTTCAGGGCGGAATTTGGTTTGTGATATGGAAGAACGATCTAACTTTTTAGCATCAACGGCTCTTTCTTGATTATCGGCGGCGCGTAAAATACTGGCAGCCACCATCGCAAGCAGTGCACCTTCAATCGTGTCTTTGCTCCAACCATAGGGCGCTTGACGGAAGTTGTCGACGATATCTTTACCAGTTTTCATCGCACCAACAAAGCGTTTGATCTCCGCACCAACTGGATGTTTGTCTGCTTCATCATTGTGGCCTATCGCTTCCAGGGCGTTCGCATCAGCATGCTTGCTGGCACGTTCGAACACCTTTGCCCAACCGCGATCATCAGCCATTTTGAATTTGTTGTACAACCGCTGACAGGCAAGTTCGCCCGCATTCTGAACTTGCTCCGTAAGCGTTTCACCTTCAACTTCTTGACCGCCAGCAAGGCGAACCTGAATTTGCGAGAAGATATCTTTTAATAACGCTTTTTTGGTGCGTTCGGCATCCCTTAAGCGTGTTTCCATGGCATTTTTAGCTTCTTTACCAGCATCGGTGGTCGCACCTCCGCGTACATCTAAAGTATTTTCTGCCGCCTTTAGTGTCACGATAGCTGATTGTAGTTCACTGCGATGAGAAGTAGGCACATAGATAAAAATGGTCGCAGAATCTGGGTCACTACCACGAGACAGGTCGTTAAATTGTTTCTCACTGACCTCCGGTGCCCAGGCACAGATTTTTTTATCGGTATCGCTGGGTAGCTCACTGTCAAAAATTGCATTGATAACACGAGCTTCGGCAATACTGCCTTGTGTGATTCTGGCTTGAGCAATTTGCTTACGAATATAGGTTTGGATCTCTTTCGAGCGGTGTAACTCTAACGTCTGCGGATTACCAACTAAATCAGATTCTTGGCGGCGGAATTCGTCATACCAAGTTTGGCTCTCTATCGTTTGCAAACGATACTCTTGGCCTTGTGACGTATCCATTGACATGATCAGGTGCTCATCTTCGAGCACTAGCAGCATTTTTGGCACTATTGGACGGAGCTTGTGTTTATCTTGCAGCAGGTCTTCTAACAACAAGTCAGCGAGGCTATCTACAGTTGCGTGGATACCGTATTCGACGTCACTAGGGAGTTTACTGATCAGCAAAATGAGCGCCAGTAAGCGACCTTGTAACTGCTCGTCTTCATTGCCGCCTTTCTTACGACTAATCGTCTCGTATATATCTTTTGATATCACGCCCGTTTGCAGCAGGTTAGTCGCAATTTGATCATAGATAAAATCTGCGGGTACCACATAACCTAGCTGTTGTTCTGCTGTGGTTTTGACAGCCTCATGAACAACACGTAACTGATTACGTAACTGGGAGCCTGTACCAGTCTTATCTAATGCTGGAAGAATACGCTCCCAGAAGCGACGGCGAACAGGCAACAATGGATAATCTTTCACCATCCATTTTTCATCATCTTTATTGTGCTCAATAGTACTGCCACGCAGATGACGAGTTATTTCACCTAAATTGTCATCGATAACCGCTTGTACTTGAGATTCAGCAGAGCTTTTCTTCTGTAAGATGACTTTACGGATAACAGCATCAACGTCTGTGTCTTCAAGTTGGACTGGTACTTGAAATCGACCTAACAAACGTTGCAAATTAGACATACCGGATAAGGCACTTTGTCCGGTTGCCACAAACAGTAATTTAGATTTAAGCGCACTTGCACCACTACAGGTTTCGACGACTTCTTGAACATCAAAAGCTCTTTGAGTATCTGTACCAATATATTGTTGTACTTCATCAAGCACGACTAATGTAAGCGGTAATTCACCATCTTTGGATATAGCATCAACCAAAGCCGACACCATTTCGTCATTGGTGACATCGTCAACGATATTATACTGAGCCATTATCATTTGACGGACTTCTTTTACGTCCGAAGCAAAACCAGGAATAACATTTAATATTGCACCATGCAAAATTGGAGAGACGTGAAGATGTTTCAACTCGTGTTTCCAACTATCCACGCCTTCTTTAACTTTTGCATTTTTAGCAACATATTGCTGTACTTGAGCTAATACGCCTTCAGCTTTTAACCACATAACAAATTGTGCTAAATGGTATTGCTCAGGTAACCCGACAGACTTAAAGATGATACTAAGAAACGCCATACGCACTTGGGAGCGTACACCAGCACCTAAGGTGCCAGACGCAGCATGCAAACCACCATTGTGTATTGCTAATGATGACAAATCATCAAAATGAGCCGCTATATAAGGAGGTAAATCGGTAATACTACGTGCATCACTGCCATCATTAAGCGTTTGGTTGGTCCACAAAGTACGCAGCATTTTGGCAAGGTGCGACTTACCCGAACCAAAGAAGCCACTGATCCATACACCGGGTTGCTCGCTATTTGTTTTAACGGCGCTTAAGTAGTGGCTTAAAATACTGTCCATGCCTTTGGCATAAGCACCGTCACAGACGAAGGTTCTTAATTCATACTCTAGAGTGTCAAGCGCACCTTTAGAGTGATCATCCTTGACTTGTGCTACACCATTATTGGCTAAACGACTGTTGATTGGGTCGTTAATAAAAATTTCACGGTTTAACATCCTTGATCCCTATGCTGTAGCTGAAATAGCGGTGGCGTGATAACCCCAACCATCTTTTGCATCTAATAATTGAAAATTATTGTTATGTACTTCGCCGGGAAAAAAGACCACCAGCCGCCCTTTTACGTTGTTTGCGACCGCTTCGACCAGCCCAGACACTGATGCAAAACCAAATAAGGTTCCGCAACCCAGTAATGCGATGACTTCATTCTGATCTTGATCATGGATAAACTGTTGTTTAAGGCTTTCAACCAGTTCGTCGGCAAAGTCCCCATAAAGCCCAGTGAGATATTCAGGATCTTCGAAGTAAGTCTCTTTATAATCTTGCTCTGCCATCCATGTTTCGAAGCTGGTGGTTAAATCCAGTAGCTTCCATGGATGACCGTGTTGAGTTGATGCTTGTTCAAACTCCCCCACTCTGGCTCTTAATTTCAGCTCATCTTCTTTGTTATAAACCAAAAAGATCGTTCTCTCATCAGCAGACACTGCCGATGGCCATGGAATACTAATGTGACTTTCAAAGCCCTTTAACAATTTTGATAATCGATCCGACATGACCTACACCTTAGGAAGTTTAATATTGGGAAAGGTCACTTCAACCACGTCACTGGCTTGTTTGAAGTTAATCAGACCGCGAAGCGAAGCGCTATGCGCTAGCTCAAAAAGCCTTGTCTTGTCTTGACTTAGAAGCTGACACCAAAAACTGTCGAACATTCTCTGACCTGAAAGACCGTGACAGTGCGCAAGGAACAATGCATAAGCGATATGGACATAGGTAACCTTTGGTATAGCTCGATATTTTTTTGCTTTACCCGTCAAGTAACCAGCCTGGGTCCAGGTACCATTGACATTCTGTGCAAAAGATTTTAATGATGCTGCGCTGAAGCGTTCTGGATCATCTTTTGCTAAGTGCGCTTCAACTGTCTCACGGGAAATGTGTTCACCTGGTTCAAGGTTCAAAATGAGTTCAGCTGAACCTTTTAATATTGGATCACGGGCAACAGCCAGCTGTAGAGCTAGAATAGCTTGCGAATCTTCTGACAGCTCCCACCATTCACGTAGTAGTTTAAACAACGGCACATCAAGTGAAAGGCCATATAGATCAACTAAATGTCTATAAGTTAACTTACGAGATTTTTCAGTTGGCTTATGCAGAATGTTAAACTCAACGATATCTTTTTCGTAGTCTTCTCGAGTCGCGTTTTCTGGGCAAGAAAACAACAGTAATGACAACTCCTCAATCATCATACTTCGCGCTGAATGGGCACCATTTTTGCCAAATTTGAAGCCAAAAAATTCTAAATTTTTCCTATCTACCACAAAACCTTCTTACTTTAGTTTAACTTAGCACTTTTGGCCAAACAAAATAATTCATTTACATATAAATATTTTGCCACAAATCCCCTCTAAAAAATATAAGTAAAAAGAACTACGAGCAGAAGTTTTTATTAAAAACTAGATGGTTAAAATAACAGCGGAACACAGTTTAAAAAGAGTCAAATAGACTTAAGTTAATACAGGATCACTGCATATTAAGATCTGCGGTTTTTGGGGCTAAGGTTTCAAAGTGCTTGCCCTTTAACCACAGTGGTGACTGGTTTTGGCTGGCGAGTTGGTAGGCCCAAGTGGCAATGGCTTCGGTGCGGCCACTTTCGCAGACAAAGTAACGGCCCAGTTCTGTGCTGATGGTGTGATTATGTTGAATAATATTTTGCTCAAACCAGCGCTCTTTGTGCAGCTCCGCGGCTAAGTGATCGCGTTTGGCGTTATTGCATTTGCTGTGAGCCAGCACGAAGTTATGACCCAGATCGTTAGGGTAACGCGCCCACGGGATAAAGTGATCGACCTCACCGGTTTCGTTCAATGATTTTTGACAGTAAAAACACTGACCTTGTTGGATATCAAACAGCACTGGCCTTGCTGTGGTGATGGCGTTTCTGTCACGACCAAACAAGAACTCAGCCAAGTTGCCTTGCCCGCCGATGGCTGTGTGGTTTAACGGGAAATTACCCACTTTTTGTGTCCAGTGCGTTCTGGCTAATGACACCACCAAATCGTGAAAACGGCGAAAACAGAAGGCTATCCCAGGATTAAGCGCAATAAACGACTGAGTTTTATCATGGGGATAATAAAAACACACTTCGCTGCCCGCCAGTAATTGCAAACGCCACAATGGGCCATCTTTAAAGGTCGTGCGGGTTTTACTCACCAATTTACGCCAATCAGGATGTTGCTTTAATTGGCTTAAACTGGTGATCCCTTGGCTACGATACTCGGCTAAATTTTTGATTAAGGCTGATTGACGACCAGAGTTTTGCAGCAAAATAAACGCGGTTTGCGGAGCATTGGTAGCCGTAACCGCGCCGCTATAAGGCAAGGAATGTTGCCAATAAAGCTCAATAAACTTCTCCACCAACTCATCAATGGTAATGACATTATGACCTTGTTCATGTGAAAGGCCCATCTCGTTATTGAATGTATCGAGTGGCCGCTCGATACAAATATCGGCAAGGGCATGCAGCAACGCAAATTTGTAAGTGGCAACAAAATCCCCTTCCACCAGCAACCGTTGTAAATAACCAATAAAGTCGACCTGCAGTTGGGCATCGACATGGGTCAAGCAATGAACTGATTTAGCTGAACTCATTGAGGCCTTCCCTTTTCCTTAACAACCTAGTTTTGGACTCGTTCAATCACTGCGTCTTAGGTTAATTCAATCACTTAGTGCGGTAATTTAACACTGAGTTCAACTAAAAATCTAGTTCCTTGGGATCTAAATATTCAATCACTTTCACTTTCTGCAAGTTTTCCAGCTTAGCTGCACCGCCTAACACCAATGCAGGAAAAGAGACGGCAAAATTATCAAAAAACTCATTCATTATTTAAGCGTTCAATCTCATCTGCTAGTGCTTGATCCCACTCAAACTCCATATTGAACTTACCTGTAGGCGCTAAAGTGAACTTGGCACGGTTCCAGTTATTATCTGGGTTTTCTGTGGTAATTTGGTGGAGTTCTTCAAAATCTTCAAATGCATTATTTTGAACTTTAAAATATTTTTTTTCATTCTGAAAAAAAACTCTCCTTTAAAGTTTGCTGCATCATCAAAAAATTCGACCAACAGAAGAGAGTTATCCCATTGTTCATTTATGCTATTGGACATCCCTATTGCAATAGAAGTATATATAGCATCTACTGTTCTGATATTACTCACTATTTCTACTCCCTTGGAATCTTTTAGTGTATGAAAATTCGTCACACATTTAAAATTCGCAGCCGTAGTTGGACACTCTATTCTCCGTGTTGCTTGAGGGTTTTGTTGATCATCGAAGCCATATCGATCACTTCCATATCCCCCATATCAGCGATCAGGTTTAAATGGACAAAGATATTTTCTTTAGACATTGCTTTGACCGTTTTATTGCCGCCCATAAACAAGAAGGGATTAAACGCAAATACTTCATCTTCAGTAAGAGCGTCGTGGGCATTTAATGCCGCCTCAAACATCGGCTTACCATTTTCACCTTGAGTGTTTTCTTTTTTGGGCTGTTTGAATGCAAAAAAGAACTCAATGCATCTATTAGCTTCTCCTTTAGCAATATCGGAAGTATAACCTTGCCCAGTACTCATCCAATTATTCATCGGGGTAATAGTTAATGAATCCCCTGTTTTTTCCCCCATAGATGTAATTTCCCCCATGCATTACGGGCTATGACATGGTAAGTATCTAGCTCAGGGAAGTCGGTCGATTCTAAAAAACGTTCTACAACATCGTCATAATCAGCGGGGTTAACAATCCAAAACAGGCCATCCATATAGCCGGAAAAGCCGATTTCTTGCCAATACTCTAATAACCTGTCGGGTAAAATACCACGATATTGTTCAACTTCAGAAGCTGTGGGAAACCGTTGGCTCGTTGGCTGGCCAAATTCACGTAAAAATTCTTCTAAATTTTCATCTAGCATGGCTATTTATGCAGTGCATCTGACATAGCGACCATGACGGTTTTCTCGCCATGGTTTTGACATAAGTCAGCTAAAAATGTCAGATGTTCAATCACTTTCTGCAAGTTCTCTAGTTTAGGTGCGCCGCCTAAAGTCCATGCAGGAAAAGGACAGCAAAATTATCAAAAAACTGGTTCATTAAAGGTAAAAGTCTTCGGGCTTATAGAATTTAAACCCGGTGATATTATTGGCTTCAAAAGCTTGTTTTATCTCGTCATTGACAATCACCAGAGGTAAGAAGCTAGATAGCCTAAAGATAGGTGGGAGATCCATTTCACTCGTGTCTATAAAGGCAAGTGCATCTATTTGTTCAATTTTTCCATTTGGCCATAATTCTATATCTGAATGCTCATAGTCAACACATTCAAATGCACCGATCACATTAGCAAGGTAGTAACTTATAGAAGTATTATCTTTAATATTAACTAAATTTACATTATAAAAATCAATATTTCCTACTCCCAGCTCCTCTAGTAATTCTTTTATTTTTTTATTTACAATCAGCCCTTTAGCTCCGTAACAGATTAAATTATCTGTATATAAGTTCGTACCTTCTCCTAATTGATAGTGTAAAATAATTTCTTTAATAATAACAAGCTGACTTTCACCAGTAGAGAAGCCAACGTCCTGATTAGAAAGAGAACTAGATTGTATTTCTAAAACAACTTCGTTATCTTTTGAACGCTCACTAGACATAATCCAGTACATTATTTTCATCCAAGCCTAGCTATTTATGCAGTGCATCTGACATAGCAACGATATCGGCCATTATTGTTTTCTCGCCCTGGTTTTGACATAAGTCAGCTAAAAATGTCAGATGTTCAATCACTTTCACTTTCTGCAAGTCCTCTAGTTTAGGTGCGCCGCCTAACGCCAATACAGGCACAAAGACACAAAAGCGGCAAAATAATCATTCATTATTTAAGCGTTCAATCTCATCTGCTAGTGCTTGATCCCACTCGAATTCAATATTGAATTTTCCAGTAGGTTCTAGAGTAAACTTTGCACGGTTCCAATTATTATCAGGGTTCTCTGTTGTAATTAAATGTATATTTTCAAAGTCCTTAATAATCTTACGATCAAAGTTTCTAAATTTAAATGAAGTAAACATTTCATTCTTGTAATGGCCACCTTTAAGTTTTAAAGCATCATCGAATACTTCAACATTTACTTCTGCAATATCCCAAGAATCCGAACTATTTTGGATTATATTTTGAGCAATGCTTAAATATAGGTTATCTATATTTTCCATTTTATTAACCCCCAGGTTTATTTTTCATAGATAAGAATTCTTCTTCACCATCTATATCAAAGAATACATCGAAACTAGCTGGTCTCTTATCATTACCTTCATATATAGCATCAATACTTACACTTACTTTCTTAGGTGGATTCCCTTTAAGTGCTTGTGCCCATGTATTTTCCATTCGCTTCCATGCACCTTTGTTTAGATTCCCATCCATAGCAGAATAATTGATCTGCTCACCCGGTCCATTAAAGATAGAGGCGATAATATGACCTCCTTCATCTTTATCTAAACCGTCTTTAATGCCGCTTTCTTTACCAGCTTTACCTTGTTGGTAAGTATTTCGATCTTGTTTGGTTAAATCTAAATCCCCTGAAACTGATTTTACTCTACCTAAATCATCAGTCTCATAGGTGTAGCTACCCACTTTATATTTAGAATTAGGTTTTAGTTTACCATTTAACTCTTTATTCCAAGATCCTTTTTTACCTTGTTCTAGCTCAATTTCATTAGCATAGATCTCTGAGCTATCTTTACTCTCTGGTTTTTCATTTTTGTCTGTACTTGCCGTATTACTTTTACTCGGGTTATTGGCTGCTGTACTTGCCCCGTTACTCTCTACTTTATCCGCTGTATTCTGCTTGTTATTGTCGCCAGCTTTATTGCCTTTTCCATTACCACCCTTGCTTTGTGCTTTATTACCGTTTTCGAGCGGGCTGATGTTGTCTTTTTTGTAGGGCTTGGCATCATGCTGGTTATTGATTTTTTTCAGCGATGTGGAAATGTCGGTGACGATTTTAATTGTGCCTTCAAGGGCTTTACCGCCTTTACGGGCCGTTGTCGCGGTAAAGAGGATCCCAGCGGCGACGGGGCCGCCTACCCCTCCGGCTAAACTGCCCACTGCGGTGCCACCGGTTATTAATGCGGTGTCCATGCCCAGTTGGGTCGCTTGATAGGCGGTCAATTCAGCGATTTTATCTTCTGGCATGGCGGCCAATATGCGCTTGGGCATGCTGGCTAACATGTCACGGGTGACAGGGTCGCTTAGTAGCAAAATAAGGGTTTCCATGGCTTTGCGGGCTTGCTTTAAGCCTGTGTCACCCCGCAGTTTCCATTGTGTTAATTTGGCTTGTAATGCGTCAATGTTGCCGCTACTAATGGCGTCGACCAGCATGCTGATGTCGATATCGGCCGCTTGCATCAGTTCGCCAAAATCACCTAAATCCGGTAGATAGGCATTAAAACCGTTACTGGCACCCTGTTGAGTCGCTTTGGCCAGCTGCCAGGATTGCGCCAAAAATGACAAGTTATCAAATTCAGCACTTTGGGCATTGAGTTCGGCGATTTTATTATTAACGGCGGCGTTAAACGTCTCAGTTAACGCGCTATCGGTGGCTTGTTTGGCTTGTGTATCTGGGTTGGTAGCGGGAATGCTGAGTGCCTGCTTAGCTACCTGCGCTGCGGTGTCATTTAAGGCGCTATCGAGCTGCTGATATTGGGATTCAAGCGCGGATTCGGCAGCCACTTTTTCTGCTTCATCACCAAATATAATTTCAGCAGGGTAATTGGGGCCGCCTTCGACCACGGCCCAGCCCATGTCATTTAGGCTGCCTTTAATGACGGTATTACTGGGATCGCTAAACATGACGCTATAAGGCACATTGCTGGCGTAAGTTTTTTCGCTGTCATTATAATTGAGCGTAAGTTCTAAATTGGGCGCTTTTTTGGCTAAATTGTCACTGATGGGGGTGATTTCAGGGACAAAATTTTCTTCTCTTAGCACGGCTTCAGGCGTGTAATAGAGCGGCGGCGATGGCGGTAAACTGTCGGTTTTTCTGGCTTCGAATAAAGTGGCACTGCCTGCTGAAGCAAAACGTTGAGTCAGTTGCATCACAATATAGGGGTCAATATCACCACCATTATTGGGATTAGCAGTGGGGCTCCCTGCTTCAATGGCAAATAAAGGCGATTGTGGTGCATCGTTTAGCACTACCCAATCCCCTTTTTTAACGCCTCGTTTAATATTGCTGGGTGACCGCCCTGATGGGGTGATGGCTTGCCAATCACGCTCACTCAGACTGGATAAATTCGACTCAATCAGCAACGCATCATTGATCATGAGTGAATCAATGGAGGCTAAACGTAACGACATACTGTATGACTTCCCTGTAATGGCACAGTAAAAAACCGCATCATACAGTAAAAAGTGCGCTAAGTTAACTAAGATTGAGTCTAAAAAATGAGTGTAAAAAGTAGGCTAAGTCGTTATTAAATTTACGATAAATAAATTAGCGAGTGTGAAGATACACAGGAAAAGATCCATTACTTGTATAAAATACAGTGATCGATAAGCTGGTTTTGAATGCTTTGTTTCTGACCTAAGAATAATAACGCTATAATAGTGAAGCACTCTGTTTGTTCAACCACTTCGTATAACAATCGAGCATTTTGCCTCTTCATTTCCCGAATATCGGTATTTCCTAAAGGCACCAATTCAGCACAAAGAGAATAGATATAAGGATTCTGTGTCACTTGTGCTTCAAAATGTTCAACAAGTGACTCGATTCTTTCAATGACGGTGTTCTCTTCATTCCATTGAGACCAATGGATGATGACACTATCAACCGTTTGCTCAAACGTCTGCGTATAAACAATTTCCACTGTTTTCATTTTTGTTTTCTAGCCGCCAAGCGCTGTTTAAACGTTGACGATGACATTAACTCATTTTTATTTTGATCATTTTTGGCAAAACTAATCATTTTGAGCAATGCAATGGCTTCGTCGCGCCTATGTCTATCGTCAATAGATTCGATGACGTAAGCTGGAACACCATTTTGTGTAATTGTCATTGGCTCTTCTAAAGAAAGATTTGCCGCATTTTTTTTCAAATAGCTAATGGTTTCGATATTCATCATATTTCTCTGATTAATATTCATTATCTCTACTTTAGCAAAACACTGTCTAACAGTCCATATTAAGACCAAATTTAGTCTCACTTGTCATTTAAGATAAATTTATTGGCAAGTATATACCCCCAATCAACGGGTCCCAGTCATAAAGCTGTGTTCATCATCCCATGACTAGCATTAACGTCCTGGATTCGTTGCAAAATGACAGTTTGCCAAAAGACTTGGGGCCGGCCCAATTTATCGCTTTCTCTCTCGGTCGCATCAATGATGACTAAGTGTGCTTGACTGGCTACATCTTGCAGTGCATCGACACTAACTGGATACATGACTCTGCCATTATCTGCTCTGGTGCTGTGACTATTATTGCTACTGCTATCGCTATTGTTGTTGCTATTGTTATGATCGTTTGTTCCATGACGCAGCGAAATGATCAACTTGCCATGGGGCGCCAGTAAATATTCGAGGCTTTGCAGTGCTGTAATGCGCTCATCTGGTGGAATGTGCATCCATACGGCGCTAAGTAAAATGAGGTTAAATCCGTGTTGGTAAATGGCCAGACGATGTAATTCGGGTAAGCGGTCATCAATCCAAGTGACATTGCATCCTTGGGTATGCTGTTTACCTAGGTCGGCTAGCTGTTGTGCAGGTTCAACCGCCACCACTTCGACGTGTTGCTGCATGATGACGTGCTGTCCTTGTTCATTAAGAGCGCTTGATGTAAAAGAGTGGGATTGCTGAGCTAAATAGTAAGCATCACGGCCCGCACCTGCGCCCACATCTAGTACCGTTAACAAGCACATGTTGCGAGCCAACATCAGGTTAAGATGGGATGACCATGAAGCATGCACTTGCTCAAACGAGGTAGAGAGATATTGGCCAGCCAACTGCTCGGCATTATCATTATAAAAACGGTCATTATAAAAACGGTCATTATAAAAACGGTCGTTATGGACAGTCTCGCTATGGACGTTTAGCTTATGTGCATTATCTGGCATTCTACTCCTATCGCTTCAGTCAAGCTCACCTGTGCCTTGCTCTTTTCATTATAAAAGAGAAAAACAACATACTCTGTAAAACCGTGATTTTTTGTCTTATTGATACCCAAACCACTTTAGATGATCGTTTTAAAGTCCCGTAGCATGGTTGAACAAGGCAGTGATAGAGAGTGGCTATTTCTTTGTTGATATCAATGTAGATAAGCCCAGCTTGCCATCGAGTTTATCTAAAATGCCCAGCAGCGCTTGATGTTCACCAACACTCAATACCGCTAATAAGTCGGCTTGCCATTTTAGTGCTTGCGGAGCAATGCGATGATAAAGCTGGTTACCCTTATCCGTTACGCTTAAGCGTGAAGCACGTTTGTCTGTAGGATCTAACTGTTTAGCCAGTAAGCCCTTATCGAGCATGATGTTCACTGCCCGTGAAACAGTAGACTTGTCCATCGAAGCCAACACGGTTAATTCTTTGGCCGTTTTCGCCTCACTCAACGGATATTGAGCCAAGTTAACTAAAATACGCCATTGAGGAATAGTGAGCTCGAATTGAGTTTGGTACACCTGAGCAAAATCCACACTGATGTTTTGTGCCAAGTTGGCCAGTCTATAAGGTAAAAACTGCTGCAGTAAAATCGTGTTCTGAGCCGATATCGGTTGAGTCATAAAGAAGCCTTGTTGTTGCACAGTGATTAACATTGGTAGTAAGGAAAAGTTTACAGCTGACATCGTTCCACCTCATCGCGATGTGCATTTAAATTCAATGCTCATGTTGAAACTAGTCTCAGCTGAGAGTACATTGTAAACCTACTGACAATCAATGTTCAACAATTGCTCAACAAGGAATGCATATCATGGCATTAGATCTCAAATACATGACAGGTTTCGGTAACGAATTTGACACTGAGGCACTGGCAGGCGCTCTGCCTCTGGGTCAATTTAGCCCACAAAAAGTAAACTATCACTTGTATGCCGAGCAATTCAATGTCACCGCGTTTACAGCGCCGCGCTGTGATAACCGCCGTAATTGGTTTTATCGTATTCGTCCCTCAGTGGTCCAAGGCGAATATCAAGCCATGGATAATGGCCTTATTCGCACAGCCCCCATCACCGAAGCGATGGCCCCGCCGACCATGTTGCGCTGGGATCCCGTTGAGCTACCAACCGAAGACACCGATTTTGTGGACGGCCTAGTAACCATGGCTGCCAATGGCAGTGCCAACACTCAGGTAGGTGTCGGCGTGCATATTTATGCCATTAACCGTTCGATGGAACAACGTTACTTTTATAACGCCGATGGCGAGATGCTGTTTGTGCCTCAATTAGGCGAATTGTTACTCAATACTGAATGCGGAAAACTAGCCATTAAACCGGGTGAAATCGCAGTGATCCCACGAGGTATTAAGTTTGCAGTTGAACTACTCAGCGATACTGCGCGGGGATATATCTGTGAAAATTACGGCCAGCCCTATGTATTAGCAGAACGCGGTCCCGTTGGTGCCAATGGCTTTGCCAACGATCGCGATTTTCATTACCCGGTTGCGTGTTATGAAGATCTTGAAGGAGATTTTGAGCTGATCGCCAAGTTTAATGGCAATCTGTTTCGCTGTGATATTGGCCACTCTCCCTTGGATGTGGTGGCTTGGACGGGCAATAGTGCACCTTATAAATATGATTTAGCCCGCTTTAATGTGATCAATAGCGTGAGTTTTGACCATCCCGATCCGTCCATTTTTACGGTATTGACTTCCCCTTCAGGCACGCCAGGCGTCGCTAATGTGGACTTTGCGATTTTCCCTCCTCGTTGGATGGTGGCGGAAAATACCTTTAGGCCTCCCTATTACCATCGCAATATGATGAGTGAATACATGGGGCTTATCCATGGCGTCTATGATGCCAAAGAAACAGGCTTTGTCCCCGGTGGATCTAGCCTACACAATTGTATGTCACCACACGGACCTGAAGCTGGGGTGTTTGAAAAGGCATCTAATGCAGCACTTAGCCCACAACGTTATGACAACACCCTCGCCTTTATGTTTGAATCACGCTACATATTCTCGCCAACGCGTTATGCATTAGAAGGCAAGGAGCGACAAACAGACTATAGCGCGTGTTGGAGAAATATTAGCAAGAAGTTTACTGGTTAAATTCGGATTAGACAGGCAAGAGCAGCAAACACTTTCACCATGGTGAAAAAGCTTGCTGCTTACACTGCCAATATTTTGAAACAAACAGTTCGACGTCTTTATAAAATACGGCCGAGCGATTAATTTACTCTAAGACAATGTCAGAATACACATCATTCATATATTTAACACCGAAATTAAGCTGTGACTTGGTACCGTACCAATCTATCACATTAACGCTTCCTTTTAGACGTTCAACTTTCCAGCTGTTGATTTGGCTTTGACTATACCCATAAACTGGCGCTTTCTGAGCTAAGTTTCCGCGTACTTGGCAATCTCTGACACGCACACCAGAATTATTGTTGCCGACTTTTTCTCCACATAACGCATAATGATTGTACACATGATCATAAAGAAACTTGTCATCCCTTAATACGTAGGTCACAAGCGAGAACACATAAGTTGGATCATCTTTAAAATAATAAGGAATAGTGCGCCTTAACGTATACCCCCAGTATTCATTGAGGCCCACATTTTCAACAAAATCAATCTTATTTACTTTACTTGGCAGGGCCACCCAAGACATGATGTGCGATACACCAGATGGCGCAACCTCTGGTATGTATTTACTCACGAGAGATTTATTAACAAAAAGTGCGGATGTGCCTCCTTGTAATAAGTTATCACTTTCAATCGACAATATTGTTGGTGCATTGCCTTTCGAACGTAATACTTGCTCTCTAATCTCATTACTCCACGTGCCTGTAGACGGCGCAACGTATTTATTGATAGGTGTTGCCGATCCCCAGTCTGTTAATTCAAAATTATCTTTGGTTAAATATTTGGGCGCTATGGCACTAACATACACACTGGCATTCGCACTGCCGGGGATACAGGTAGATTTTATTGAGTCTACGCCATTTTTTGTTGCTGTTAATTCAACACACACCTCAACACTCGCAGGTGTATTTCTAGAAAGATATATTTTTTTAATGTTACGGCTTCTTGCAGAAATCGATCTCATGCTACTGTTGATACTATGAAGATATTGATTTTCTGTACTTGACTGTACCCAACTTGCTAGCGATTCTTCTGTGTTATATTTTTTCAACACTGCGCTTTTAAATACGTGATCCGGCGCCAACTCATAAACAATATCGAAAGCCGCTTGCATATTTCCATTTGCGTATATTGTTGTCCTATCTTGACCATCATAAGAAAATATTTGCAAATTTTTTATCCCTCCTCCTGGCGGAGTATTATCTAAAGGTTGAGCTTGAATGCCAATGGAAGATAAAACACACAATGCAATACTTGTTGCTTTGACAAACTTCATAATTAATTGTCCTTTATTATTCATCGATATATAAAGTGAAAAACGATAGTGTTTAATTTCTATATTGTATGTTACAAAAGAGATAGATGTTAAAAAAACAAACATGAATACAAAGTGTAAGTAACCATAAAAACTATAACTCACCACATTAAAAACAGTCAAGATAAAAACAAGCATTCATTTAACTAGTTAACGATATTTCAAAACGCTTACCATTGATACATTATTGTTAATAAATATTAATGAAACCTAAGTAAATTAATTTAAATTATTAACACCAATAATGATAAATACTAAAAAAATAGCATAAGCACCTGTTAAATAAGTGATTAAATAAAAAAAGACAACCAAGTTATACAACTTAACAGTGGACACTAAAAACCAACATTTGAGTTAACAAATATGATAAATAGCGGTATCACCAACAACTTTCCCTTACATTTATGATGCCGACTGTTACATATGAGATAAAAATTTTAAAATTTTTAATATAAAAACGCTTAAGGTGCATTAATGTTTAAACTTTAAATAAACAAGTTGTAATTACATATATAAGAATCAATTAAAAATGGTCGCTATATTTATTTTTTATTCATTATCTACTTTAATGTTGACACTTAAACTATTAATTACATATCTTTTAAATAGGATAAAGTTAATAAGCTTGTTAAATTAACAAATAGGGAAGTTCGTTTTTGAAAAAATTAAACAATCACAAAACAAAGCACAATAAAAAGCTAAAGGACAAATAATGATGAAAGCACTGATATACTCAACAATAGCGCTAGCAGCACTCTCTATTTTTTCTGTTAACGCAAATGATGCCCCACCAAATTCTTATATTAAGAACTTAACGGTTCATAAATTAGGTGATGGTATTATTTATGCAAATGACACCATGACTGCAGAAGTTTCCGTAGGCTATGAAGTCGCTGATGGTTACTTCGCACTACTAATGGGTACAGGTTTTTATCGGCTCAATACTGAAAACTCTATAAACCAATATAACTGGTTTTCTGAGGATAGGGACAATGGTTATGCCCACCAAATTAATAATTCATACCGAGCAAGTGTTAATAAAAGTCACAACAGCCAAAAAAGTACATCATATGCTTACTATTATATAGGTGCAAAAAATAACACATTTGGTGAGATGCAGATGTGTATTCGTTCTAGTTTCATTATATTTAATGCTTCTGATGCATCAATTGTTGATGACAACGTATATGCAACAACCTGTGACAATGTAACATCTGATGCCTCCATAGCATTAAAAAGCATTGCTCCTCAACACCTTACAGAAAATAGCTTTTACTTTAATGACTATATTAATGAACGTGATAACGGGTTAGTTAGACTCGATTACCGTGAACTGTATAAAAACGCAGAAACACCTGAAATTAGAGAAATGAAATCAGGATTAAGCTGGAATTGGAATTACCCTGAACTCGATGAAAATGGCGCGATGCTTGGCAGATATGATGTACATAATGATGCTGTAAGCTGGGTCGGCACTTATTTTATGGGAAATGAAAAAAAGAATTACAAATATGTCTATGAAATCAATAAAAATGCTGTTGCTGATGCTTCAGTTCCTAACAATACAAGTCAGGATTATGTAGGTACATTCCTCAATTTAAAGTTAAAACATACTGCGGTAATGCAGTATGAAAAAACCTGTAAACCTATTTACGCTCCTCATCAAGAATATTACTGTGTTAGCTCAGAGACTGGAGATCTTACCCAAAGGTTTGGTATTCACTTTCCATCATCAACACTGCAAGAAGTGATCACGATGACTGATATGTACGGTACCAAAAGCGACGTGACATTTAAATATGATAATGATTTCATGATTACTCTCAGTGATCATAATGAATAATTATTTTATCTAAATCTCTTGTCATTTTTTAAACATAAGGTGGGGAAACCACCTTTTTATATGTTGAAAAAAGTAGCCACTTTTATTTATATAAAATTCCTTAATTCACTTTATTTAAAGGTATGACCAATGTCTGGTATTGTCAGCAATGCATATAACTTCTCAGAATCTATCTCATCCGGTGTTGATGTTAGAACCGGCATGTTTTCTTTTAGGGTTAATTTAGGTACTTTTATCTCCCATAAAGGCAGCGGTCCTACTGTCGATTTGTCATTAAATTATAATGCCTCTGGGATCTATGATACTGGCTTTGGACGCGGCTGGGGAATATCATTAAGCAGCTTTAGTCAAAGTACTAACACCTTAATGTTATCGTCAGGACAAAGCTTTAAAATACAATGGAACAATGAAAAAGGGGAATATGATATCCCCTACCGTAAACTAAAAGATATTCGGGTATTTTATCTTGGCGTCAGCAATGAAATACAAGTCGTGTATAAAGATGGCCGTAAAGATTTTATCGACTGGGATGAGGGTACGTTAAATAAAACCGTTTCCAACCAAGGTCTGGCCATTTATTTTGACTATTCCACGTTTAATTTCAAACCCACCTTATGGCGTATTTACGATGATGCTGGGCGTGAAACTGTCATTAATTGGTGGGATTCAACTTGGACAACACGCGTTAAGCATAGCTTTAATAACACCGTTTACCAAGAATTAGTATTTAATAAAACAGGCAATGGGGTATATAAACGTCTGGATGATATTCGCTTTCCTGAGCACACTTATTCAACAAAAATTGCCTACCGTTATTTAACGATCTGCGACTATGATTTAATTGAAACTGTAACCCATGCCAGTGGTATGATAGAAGAAATAACCTACTTAGATAACGGCCACTTACTGCCCGATAATGCCCCTTTAGACAGAATACCTTATGTAACAGTCCATCAAATCTCGCCGGGTGAGAATCAATTAACACAATACACGACTTACGATTATTCTGATAAAAACTACTTAGGATTTGCCAGCGACAGAGCTTGGGTCGCTGGGGAAGACACCTTATTTAAAGCCGCCAACAATTATCAATTTAGCTGCACCGAAACCATTAATAGCCGTCAGTCTGTGGTTAGAATTTACAATAAATACCACTTACTCGAGTCAGCCGAATACCTCAATAATGGGATCTTATATAAAAAAGAACAAAACCTGTATTTTGCAGACTTAAACAGTAGCATTGACTATCAAGCTGCCAATTATAGCTTTGTGAAAGAGCAGAAAGTCACTTATTATAAAAATGGTGCTTCAAAAACTTATACCACATGTTTTAATTACGATGAATACGCTAATCAAACCTATGTAAAACAAGTTGATGGCTCTGAGGTTCAACGAGTATTTTATGCTGCATCTGGTGAAGGCAATGCCTGTCCAGCCGAGCCCAATAACATGGTCGCACTGCTTAAGCGTGAATCATTTATACCCGCTATTACTCAACATGGTGAAACACCCCGCCACACTCAAATGACCTATCAGGCATTACCCAAGCTTGATGACGTCAACGATTATATCGTGTTATTGTCAAATACTACAGACGACAATCAAAGTACCACACAGACCTATTACCGTGATAACACTAACGTCTACCAATATGGCCGTATTCACACTTCAGTCACTGTCATTAACGGCAAGCAAAGTCAGTTAACTTATGCCTATGATTTTGCAGCAGATGGCCTGCTAACAACCCAGAATATTCTTGCCCATGATGGTATCAGTGCCAGCATATCAGAGAAAACGTCTTATCTTGATGGACAACCCATTGAAAGTACAAATATTGACAATGTGAAAATGCTATTCACCTATGACAGTATCGGCCGAAAACTATCCGAAACAGTGGCACCTAGCACCGAATATTCAGCAAGCGTTCATTATCATTATGAAGTCGGCAGCGGCATTAATGCACTCACTATCACCGATGTAAAAGGTAATCAGCAAGTACGTCAGTTTAATAACGCCGGCAAAGACACTAATACACAACAAACAGATAGTCATGGTGTATTAAGAAATATAAGCACATTGCATTATGATGCATTTGGCCTGCTTATCACACAGACAAATACCGATTGGTTAGCAGATATTCCATTATCACTCACGACTGCCTATGAGTATGATGAGCATGGTGAAGTCAATAAAATTACTCACCCTGATGGCAGAATTGAATTAATCACTCAAAATCAAGTCACCTTGACCACAGAATATAACATTGTTGGTCTATTAAAAGAGATCACTCTCTACAATGAGTCAGGACTGGAAACATCAAAACAAACTTTAGATGTTGACAATAATCAACTCGCTAAAACCTTATATCACTATGATGGTTATGCCAATTTATTAGATACTACCGATACCAATCATCACCTTACCAGTCAACGTTACGACAATTGCGACAGGGTCGTGGCTATCGACAGGGAAATTGACAATCAAACGCTCACACAAACGCTTCAATATGCTGACTTTACCACGGGTGAGCTTGCCACTGACATCAAGATGAATAATATCAGCTTAGGTCATCGTCAGTACGATGGGCTAGCACGGATGGTACAAGAGGAGTCTGGCACAGTGACCAGAAGCTTTCAGTATGTCGGGTCGTCTATGCTGCCATCAACGCAAACAACCCCTCATGGTGACACTGTCACATTTAACAATAATCAGTATCTGCAAGTGCCCCTTTCCATGACCATGGCAGCCAATGCCGATCTGGCCAGTACCTATGACTACGACAAGACCACTGGCAGCTTAAAACAAACCCTCAATCAAAGTGGTTTGCAAGGTTTTGATCACAATCGACTTGGCCAGCTCACCTCAGAGTCGGTACAACTCAATGACGGCACGACTCGCAGCGCACATTATGACTATTCTTTGATGGGCTTGCTACTGTCAAAAGAAGACTATTTCGGTAATGTTACCCGATACAATTACGACCGCTATGCTCGTATACAGACGGTTGTTTCAACAGAAAATGGACAATCTACCACCACAGATATAATTTATGACGTCCATAGTCGTCCAGTGCAATATGATACTCACCATAACGATGATATTGTCTCCATTGCGTTAGTCCCTAATGCGATGGGAATGGAAACCAGTCGAATTGTCACCGTCAATGGCATTGAAGAGTTTACCACGACGCAAACCTTTAACACCGACTTACAAATTAAGGAAAAAATATACCGAGAAGGCACCGACATCACCACTGAGACGATGACCTATGATGAATTGCACCGATTAGATACCTATACATGCTCAGGGCCTAATGCACCGCAAGATGAATATGGCAATGTCATTACTCATCAAAGCTTTCAGTACGATGTGTATGGCAACATCACTCAGGCTGACAGTACCTTTGTCGGTGGTACAAACAATAGCACCCTTTTCACCTATGCCTTAGATAATCCAGTGCAACTGAAAAACATGACCAATACCCATCCAAGTTATCACGCCGATGTTAACTTTGAATACGATGCTGCAGGTAATTTACTCAGTGATGAGCAAGGCAGAGAGTACCAATACAACAGTCTGGATCAAATGGAAACCGTCAGCCAAGACGGGAATACCTTATCACGCTACCATTATGATGCCTCGGGTCAGGTCGTGTCACAAACTAACGATGACGCTCTTATCTACCTTTACTATCAAGGCGAACAGCTTGCCAATGAGTTTTCTGAAGGGGTACATACCAGTTATCAGCGTGTTGGTAGTGCAGCGGTGAGTCGTACGGTGAATGCACAGGGCAGCGCTCAGCACCAATTCTTACTGCCCAATGCCCAAGGCAGCATTCTCACCACATTAACAGAAACAGAAACCAGCGACGAACGCACCAAGCAGACACGTCAATATACCCCTTATGGACAGGGATAGCTGATGAAACAAATAACCTCTTCAGATGCTTCATCTTTACCCTCCTCGGTGAATGCATCACGCCGGCGCTTTATGAAGCAGTCATCATTATTAATAGCGGCCTCTCCTTTGGCGGGTCTGTCGCCAGTGATAGCCAGCGCAGCAGGACAAATTGTCAAGGTCAGCGCAAGTGAAAGCTCGCTTGCAAAAAACAGCTTAGGCTTTAACGGTGAGCGGCAAGATTCAGCCACGGGATTGTATCATTTAGGCAAGGGTTATCGTGTTTATAACCCTGCACTGATGCGCTTTCACGCCAGTGACAGCATGAGCCCGTTTGGCAAAGGCGGGATTAACTCTTATGCCTATTGTTTGGGCGATCCGATAAACCTGAAAGATCCCAGTGGTCATTTCGCGCTCATGAGCTTGTTAATTGGGGCGATTGTTGGCGCTGTGGTGGGTGCCAGCATCTCCGCCGCGGCAGAAGGAATACGCGCTGCGGCAACTGATACTAAATTTGACTGGAAGCAAGTGGGCATAGGCGCCGCCTTGGGCTTTATCAGTGGTGGCTTTGGCGCTGCCGCTGTTGGGGCTAAAACAGGTGCTCAAGTAGGCTTAGCGGTGGCTGATGCCGTCGTCTCTGGCGCGGCTGATTTTGGGTTAAATGTAGCGGCGGGTGTCGATACCAAACAAGCCGGAATAAATGCTGGCATTGGTGCGGTTATCGGTTTGGCTACGTTTGGTGTCGGCATGGGCTCAAACGCCAAAGTATTTAAAGATCCAAGAAGAGCACTGACCGGAGGTGCGGGTAGCGCTAAAGTCAATAAAGCTTACGGCTCTTCACATGCTAAATTTGGAGAGTTTGATAATAGCATGCCTAAATTATTTGCAGGAGAAGTTGAGGAATCAAATGTAAAAGCAATGGGCTCTGATTACTCAGATGGCTTAGGCCCCTATTCACAAGGCACGGAAGGTTTTCATCAATTCATTGAATCAAAAAAAGAATTTAAATGGATATTCAATAATAAGGGATTATCAGTTATTAGCCCAGAGTTTAAGCATTCGGTTCCTGCTGGGGGTGGAAGCATTATAACAGGCGGTTCAGGTCAATTAATTGAGGGCAAAAAACTTTGGATAAACAATGATACTGGTCACTATAGAACGACAGTTCAAAGTTTATCATCTTCAATTCCTGCTTGGAGAGCATCTCACTATGACGTCGATATACGTCAAATGGTTAATTTTGCTGCGGCTTTCAAATTTTAATCACTGATTGTGAAACCTATATTTTGTTTTCGGTTTTAGAGAGCAATTATCTCTAAAACCTATAGCAATCAACATGGGTAAACTAAGCATAAATAATGTAAAAAATAGCGAGTTAAAAATAATGAATTCATCAATCAATGCATCACGTCGGCACTTTATGAAGCAGTCATCATTATTAATAGCGGCCTCTCCTCTGGCGGGTCTGTCGCCAGTGATAGCCAGCGCAGCAGGACAAATTGTCAACGTCAAGGTCAGCGCAAGTGAAAGCTCGCTTGCAAAAAACAGCTTAGGCTTTAACGGTGAGCGGCAAGATTCAGCCACGGGATTGTATCATTTAGGCAAGGGTTATCGTGTTTATAACCCAGCATTGATGCGCTTTCACGCCAGTGACAGCATGAGCCCGTTTGGCAAAGGCGGGGTTAATGCTTATGCCTATTGTTTGGGTGATCCGATAAACCTGAAAGATCCCAGTGGTCATTTCGCGCTCATGAGCTTGTTAATTGGCGCGATTGTCGGCGCTGTGGTGGGTGCCAGCATCTCCGCCGCGGCCGAAGGAATACGCGCTGCGGCAACTGATACTAAATTTGACTGGAAACAAGTCGGCATAGGCGCGGCCTTGGGCTTTATCAGTGGTGGCTTTGGCGCTGCCGCTGTTGGGGCTAAAACAGGTGCTCAAGTGGGCTTAGCGGTGGCAGACGCCGTCGTCTCTGGTGCGGCTGATTTTGGATTAAATGTAGCAACAGGCACAGATACAAAACAGGCCGGGATTAATGCCGGTATTGGCGCCGTTATCGGCCTAGCGACCTTTGGCCTTGGCAAAGGAATAAATAAAGCGGGTCAATCTTTATCGGCAGTCAACCGCCGTATTGCTAATGTTAAAAACATAGGCTTAAGTGGTCGAGGCGCCACAAAAGCCGCTAAAAAGTGGGCCCCTGAAGGATTTGGCATTGCCAAGGATCCACGTATTGATATGCATCTTAATAACGGCACCTTTAATGGAAAACCACTTTATATTCACTACACAAGTAAAGAAGGCTATGAGGCAATATCTGGTAGTCACTACTTCAGAGCAACGCCAGATTATTCTAGACGTGGAGTCAAAGCCAGTAACTCAGTCTATCTCGCGCAAGCTAAAGATGCCATGAGTAATGAGCAAGCTCATCTAAATCTATTTCTTGGTGAAGAGAAATACAGTAATAGTGCCACCCATAGTTTTGTGTTTAGTTTTAGAGATCAACAATTTCTAGAACCAAGAGCAATCACCCTAGGAAGCACAATCAGTGAAGTGACTTATCCAGGGAATATCCCATTTAAAAAAATTGATCTTATTTATTCTGGTGTTAACCCATTCACATAGGCGTTTTTTACAAAATCGAAGAATAACAAACTAAATGATATCCATAGAGAGGCTGGCTGGGCATGAATAATATTAACAAAAAAATCCATATAAATTTATCCGTCAATGAATCACGCAGACGCTTTATAAAACATTCATCCCTCTTAATGGCGACCTCACCTCTTGCGGGACTCTCCCCTGCGGTTGCTAGTGCTGCTGGGCAAATTGTCAACGTCAGTGCAGGCAAAAGCTCGCTTGCAAAAAACAGCTTAGGCTTTAATGGTGAGCGGCAAGATTCAGCCACGGGATTGTATCATTTAGGCAAGGGTTATCGTGTTTATAACCCGGCACTGATGCGCTTTCACGCTAGTGACAGCATGAGCCCGTTTGGCAAAGGCGGGATTAACTCTTATGCCTATTGTCTGGGCGATCCGATAAACCTGAAAGATCCCAGTGGTCATTTCGCGCTCATGAGCTTGTTAATTGGGGCGATTGTCGGCGCTGTGGTAGGCGCCAGTATTTCCGCTGCCGCTGAAGGAATACGCGCGGCGGCAACTGACACTAAATTTGACTGGAAGCAAGTGGGGATCGGTGCGGCTTTAGGCTTTATCAGTGGCGGTTTTGGCGCTGCCGCTGTTGGGGCTAAAACAGGTGCTCAAGTGGGCTTAGCGGTGGCAGACGCCGTCGTCTCTGGTGCGGCTGATTTTGGGTTAAATGTGGCCACCGGTATTGACACCAAACAAGCGGGGATCAACGCAGGGATCGGCGCCGTTATCGGCCTAGCGACCTTTGGACTTGGCAAAGGAATAAGTAAAGGATTCACATCAACAAAAACGCGATTCCCCACTGGAATGAACAGTACGATTACAAGTGCTAATAAAGGCAAGCCAGTAGGTCGTAATTTTCTTTTGTATCAAGGAGATCCTAATCAATCTTCGAGTAGACTCGTGCTCACTTCTCACGGTATGGCTTCACCAACGGCTGGGTTCACTGCTGATACCAAGCTAAATTATTATGCGCCTCATGGTAAGGCGCTGGTCGATCCGGGTTTATCAACTGCGACCGGAGGTACATTATTGCCCACGGAAATCATTGGACAAGGGCATAAATCAAAAACTTATTTACTGTCCAATTTTCCGGAGGACACTGCACAACAAATGCAATATACCGCCAAAAGGAGTCAGATTGATGTGATGGCCATTAGACCAGGAAGAGTCACCACTAACAAGCAATTACTAAAATCATTACAAAAAGCCGGTTTACGCTATTCTGAAATCGACATGATCCATTGTCGATGTCACACCCCATTTGGAGGTGGTTTTGATGCACTCTATAAATAAGTAAGATCGCGTATCCTCATTGGTGCCCTTAATTAACATTAGGGGTGCTACTCAAAAACTGAACCACAATAGATACATGAGTAATAAAATGTTAACTTCAGTTAACGCAATGTTTATTAAGGTTAATATGTCAATTTTTTTGCATTATTCGTTTGCATTTGTTAATAGCACATATCATGATTGCAACCATGTGACAGCGCTGTCATTGGGTTTCACTATAATTAAAGGCAAACCAGTTGAAATACTGGGACGCAAAACCTCCGGTCTAAGGGTAATTGTTACCTAGGATAGCGGGGTTACTACAGGATAGATTGTTAATCATAAGAATAACCTGTACTTGCGTTTAATTGCCTCATTGATGTTATTCACTCAATAGGGAACGAATTATGTTCAATACAAAAATATCAACCACCGCTCTTTTGGTCGCATCCACGATTGGAATAAGTGCCTTTAGTGCCAGTATCCAAGCTGCCATTCCAAGTGCCCCTACCATTCAGTATGGTGACACTAAATTTGCCATTGTTGAGATCAGCCAAACAGCGACAGCCTACAATGAATTGGTTACCGTTAACGAAGCTGCTAACGTCTCTGTTGCTTGGGACATTTGGTATGGTGAAGTGGGCGATACCGCCCAAGTGTTACTCGATGATAACATCGTGTGGGAAGGCCCATCGAGCACATCAGGAAAAGCCAGCTTTAGCGTAAAGGATAGCGGACGTTATCAGATGCTAGTGCAACTTTGTAACAGTGATGGTTGTACTAGCAGCGCAGCGAAAGAAATTTTGGTCGCCGACACCGATGGCAAACACCTCGCACCTCTTAATACCCCATTAATGGAAAACAATCGTCCTTATGCCAATCAATCCGGTAAAGTGGTTGGTGCTTACTTTGTTGAATGGGGCGTCTATGGCCGCAAATTTACAGTGGATAAAATTCCGGCACAAAACCTCACCCATATTTTATACGGCTTTACTCCTATTTGTGGTGGTGATGGCATTAACGACAGCCTCAAAGACATTGAAGAAGGAAAAAGCTTCCAATCTTTACAAAAGGCCTGTCAGGGACGTGAAGATTTCAAAGTCGCGATACACGATCCTTGGGCAGCGATACAGTTAGGGCAAGAAGGTGTTAGCGACTATGCTGATCCCTATAAAGGTAATTTCGGCCAATTAATGGCATTGAAACAAGCCAACCCTGATTTAAAAATTCTGCCTTCAATTGGTGGCTGGACCTTATCCGATCCCTTCTTCCAATTTGGTGATAAAACCAAACGAGACACCTTCGTAGCCTCAGTCAAAGAATTTTTACAAACCTGGAAGTTTTTCGATGGGGTTGATATCGATTGGGAGTTTCCTGGTGGCGATGGCGCTAATGGTGATTTAGGCAGTAGTAGTGATGGGCAAACCTATGTGCTCTTAATGCAAGATCTACGTAATATGCTCAATACGTTGAGTGACGAAACTGGTCGCAGTTATGAATTAACATCAGCCATTAGTGCCGGTGATGATAAAATAGCCAAAGTGGATTATCAGGCTGCACAGCAGTACATGGATTATATCTTCTTAATGAGCTACGACTTCAATGGGGGTTGGAGCAATACTGAGCTGGGGCATCAAACATCGCTTTACGATGCAAGTTGGGATCCTAATACCCGTTATACGACTGACAAAGGCGTCAAAGCACTATTAACTCAAGGTGTGACACCGGGTAAAATCGTGGTCGGGGCAGCTATGTATGGTCGTGGCTGGACGGGCGTGCATGATTATCAAGATAACAACCCCTTTACTGGCACAGCAACAGGCAAGATAGCAGGGACATGGGAAGATGGCGTTATTGACTATCGCCAAATCGTTAATAAGCACATGGGCAGTGATTGGGAATATCATTACGATGAAACCGCTGAGGCACCTTATTTATTCAAAGCCTCTACGGGTGACTTGATCACTTATGATAATGAACGTTCAGTTAAAGCAAAAGGCCAATATGTAATTAATCATCAGCTGGGCGGCATGTTTGCTTGGGAAATCGATGCTGATAATGGTGACATACTCAATGCTATCCATGAAGGATTAGGCAATGGTGAAGGCACCACTCCACCAGCTAATAAAGCGCCCATTGCCAATGCAGGTGCTGATTTGAATGTCACAGGACCTGCAGACATCACCTTAAATGGCAGTGGTTCTTACGATCCTGAACACGAAATACTGACTTATGCGTGGACACAAACTTCAGGCCCTAGCGTGAGCATTAGTCAGGCTAATCAAGCTGAAGCAAAAATGATACTGACTGAAACCTTTGAGGATGTTGAATATCAATTTAATTTAACCGTAACCGATCCACAAGGGTTAACGGCTGATGACACGGTCAGGGTGATCAACAAAGCTGACACGCCAAATCAAGCGCCTATTGTGAGTGTTAATCCCACAGTGACCGTTGAGTCAGGAAAATCTATCAGTATCACTGCAACGGGATCGGATCCCGATGGCGATCCATTAACTTACCACTGGACGGTACCTGCACAGATCTCTGCCTCAGGCTCAAACACGGCAACATTAACGCTCACAGGTTCAGATGTCGATACCAGCACAGATTATCCTTTGAGTGTGCTGGTCTCCGATGGCTCACTTGATGCTAGTGCTGTTAGCACACTCACGGTTACACCGAGCCACACTGGAGGTAGCTGCACCGTTACCGATCCCAATGCTAATCATTATCCTGTATGGGACAGCAGTACGGTTTATACCGCTGTTGATACCGTTCAATATGATCAATTGGTATGGAAAGCCAAGTACTGGACTCAAAATAATCAGCCAAGCCGTAGCGCGGATCAATGGCAATTATTGAGTCAAGTTCAACTGGGGTGGGATAAAGATGTTGTGTTTAATAGTGGTGATATGACTGTTCATAACCAGCAGCAATGGCAAGCGAGCTATTGGACTAAAGGTGATGAGCCAGGAACAGCTGCAGTATGGACACTGGTTGGCCCTGCTACTTGCGATTAAAAGCTTAATCAATCGCTAATATTGCTGTGTTCACATACCCCGGTCTAAGCCGGGGTATTTTTTAACTAGGCGTTGCCTTTGACTTTCATGTTTAGGATCTGTGCAAAATCCAGCATGCGATCAAGTGGAATTAACGCCGCTTTTCGCAATTGGTCATCGACAAATATTTCATGTTGACTGGTATTATGGGCAAGTAAAGACGCTTCTATTGCTTGTAAACTATTCATGGCCATCCAAGGACAATGAGCACAACTGCGACAGGTAGCACCGTTACCGCCAGTAGGCGCCTCTATTAGCGTTTTTCCCGGTGCAGCTTGCTGCATCTTATAGAAAATCCCTCTGTCTGTTGCGACAATAAAGGTGTTATTATCCATCGTTTTAGCTGCGTTGATAAGTTGACTGGTAGAGCCAACTGCATCAGCGAGGGCAACGACACTTGCAGGGGATTCAGGGTGCACTAAAATAGCCGCATCTGGATGTTGAATTTTAAGCTCGCGCAGCGCGTTGGCTTTAAATTCATCATGGACAATACAATCCCCTTGCCACATTAACATGTCCGCTCCCGTCTCCTTGGCAATATAACTGCCTAAGTGACGATCTGGTCCCCAAATGATTTTTTTACCTTCACTGTCTAAATGCTCAACAATCTCGAGAGCGATACTGGAGGTCACCACCCAATCGGCACGAGCTTTGACTGCGGCTGATGTGTTGGCGTACACCACGACAATGTGATCAGGATGGGCATCACAAAACGCACTAAAGGCTTCGATGGGACACCCAATATCAAGTGAACACGTCGCATCAAGCGTGGGCATTAATACGGTTTTCTCTGGACTTAAAATTTTAGAGGTTTCCCCCATAAATTTGACCCCAGCCACGATCAAGGTTTTAGCCTCATGATCTCGACCAAATCTTGCCATTTCAAGAGAATCAGAGACACATCCACCGGTTTCTTCAGCCAATGCTTGGATCTCTGGATCGGTATAATAATGGGCAACGAGGACCGCATCTCGATCGAGTAATAATTGTTTGATCCTTGCCTTATACTCCGCTTTTTCATGCCCAGATAGAGAAGGAGATTTAGGAGGAAATGGATAGTGAATAGGTTCAACTTTGGGGGCTAACAGACTCATTTTACAACCAGGATGAAATTGTTATTAGCGGAATTATACGTAAGTATGAACGAAAAATTAACCTCTATCGTCAGTATCTGTGATAAAAATTTATTTTTAATCAAAAAAGAGCGCGGCAGCACTCTTTTTTGAACGATTAACACCAACAACGATTACTGCATCGCTAACAACATCTCTTGAGGCGTTTCTAAGTAACACTTCCATAAGTTACAAAACCGAGCAATTGTGCCGCCATCAATGACACGATGATCACCTGACCAGCTCACCTGCATGATTTTTCTTGCCTCCACTTCACCTTCTGCATTAAAACGCGGCAACACTTGAAGTTTGCCTAAGGCAACAATGGCCACTTCAGGCTTATTAATTATCGGCGTCGCAAACGTTCCCCCTAACGCACCAATATTAGAAATAGAAATACTGCCTCCCTTTAGATCTTGTGGACTGACACGACCACTTCGCGCAGCGATAGTCAGTCGTGTAATCTCAGCGGCAATATCTAAAATAGACTTGTTCTGTACCTCTTTCACATTCGGAACCAATAACCCCACTTTGGAGTCTACCGCCATGCCGATATTATGTTGAGCAAGGTAGGTCTGCTCAGTACACTCATCATTGACTCGACTATTCATCGCAGGAAACTGTTTTAGCGCAAGTGACATTGATTTCATAAAAAACGGCATCATGGTCAACTTAAGTGTATCGGTTGAGTATCTCAACTTCATACTCTCCCTTAATGTGACCAGCTCAGTTAGGTCTATCTCTTCGCAATAAGTGAAATGCGGGATAGTATTCACTGACTCAGTCATCATCTTCGCCATCACAGCTTGCACACCACGAATGGGCTCGAGTCTATCAACCAAGGTGTTAGTCACCGTAACATCTAAGGCTAAGCTGCATACGCTGTCAGCCATTTCCGACAACTCAGGGCTTGATTGATAACGAGTAATATCCGTTTTATAAACACGGCCATTCTTGCCAGTCCCAGTCACATTCGCAATATCAATGCCTATGCTACGCGCCATACGCCTAACGGCAGGACTGGCCAGTGCACGACCTTGGGCCACTATCGGTAGGATCACCGTTTGATCTGGCTCACTGACATTAATAGCGGCATTTTTCTCTGGCTGTGATACTGTCGGCTCAAGCGTCACAGCCACCGAAAATAGCGGTTCATGGACCTTGGCCAACTGACCTTTACGATAATGCAATTTGACGATTTTACCTGTCTTAATCGCAGGGATCTGCACTAACGCTTTGTCTGTCATTACATCGGCAATGGGCTGATCTTCAACCACCCAATCGCCTTCTTGAACTAGCCATTCAACCAATTCACATTCGACGATCCCTTCACCGATATCCGGCAAAAGAAACTCTTCAATGGAGACATTTTCGGCAAGACTCTTTTGAAGTGAATTAGGTTCAACAGTACTATTTTTTTGCGCGTCATCAACCTCAACTTTCGACTCGAAAGCTTGTGTTTCAGCAATATCAGAAGAAGACAAATTTTCTTTAATATCAACAGAATAGAGTGGGGAGTGAACTTTTGCCACATCCCCTTTTTTATAGTGAAGTTTTTTGATGACACCTGCATGAGGTGTGGGGATTTGCACTAAGGCCTTATCAGTCATCACATCAGCAATGGGCTGATCTTCAACCACAACATCCCCTTCGCTCACTAGCCACTCAACCAATTCACACTCGACAATACCTTCACCGATATCGGGCAGAATAAATTCTTTAATCATCACCAGGCTCCTAAAATTTTACTGATGCTTTAATCGCTTCGAAAGTTTTCAGCGCATCTGGCATATATTCTTTTTCATAGATCAAAGGATAAGGGGTATCTAATCCACACACTCGACTGATTGGAGACTCTAAATACAGAAAACATGATTGCTGAATGGTCGCTGCAATTTCCCCAGCAAAGCCTCCGGTTAACGGTGCTTCATGGTTTATCAACAACCGACCGGTTTTCTTTACCGACTCAGCAACCGTATCTGCATCCCATGGTGCCAGAGTGCGGAGATCAATGATTTCACAGGAAATCCCCTCTTTGGCAGCCATATCTGCGGCATGTTCTAGAATTTCCATTTGTGCTCCCCAAGCAAGTAAAGAAATGTCTTTACCCTCTCGCACGACTTCAGCCTTACCCAATTCAATCTCATAATCACCGTCGGGGACTTCTGCTATATTGGCTCGATACAAACGTTTCGGCTCAAAGAAAATAACCGGATTTTGATCACGGATAGAAGCAAGCAATAACCCTTTGGCCTGGTAAGCATTACGCGGAACAACCACTTTAAGACCCGCAGTTTGGGTAAAGTAAGCTTCTGGAGACTGAGAATGATAATGCCCACCAGCAATGCCTCCTCCGTAAGGTGTTCTCAAAGTCACCCCGCCTACATTAAACTCATTGCCACTACGATATCTGAACTTAGCCGTTTCATTTACAATTTGATCAATAGCAGGAAAGATATAGTCTGCAAATTGGATCTCGGCAATGGCCGTCATCCCATTTGACGCTAAACCATTAGCAAAACCCACAATTCCTTGTTCAGTTAATGGTGTATTGAAGCAACGATCACGGCCATATTTTTCCTGTAAACCTGATGTTGCTCTAAATACACCACCAAAATGCCCCACATCTTCACCGAATAATACCGCTTTTTTATCTGTCTCCATTGCAGTAGAAAGTGCATCATTGATGGCTTGTAACATATTAATTTCGGCCACGGTTTAGACTCTCCCTTCGCTTTTTGGGTATGATGTAGGGTACTGCTTAATATGTTGTTTGAGCGTGTCAAGTTGCGCCTGAAGTATTGGCGTCGGTGTATCGTAAACATCTTCCACTAAGGTGTCGATATGCGACATAGGCAGTTTTTCTGCCACTTTCAACTCAGCAAGTACTTCACTGCGGTACTTTTCAAATAATGCGATGTCTTGCTGCTCAGTCAACCACCCTTGGCTTATCATCCACAATTTAAAACGTTTAACAGGATCGTGTTGCTGCCACTTAGCTTCTTCATCTTTTGAACGATATCCTGATGGATCATCGGATGATGAATGGGCACCCAGTCGATACGTCATCGCTTCAATAAGCACTGGGGCGTTATGTTCAACGGCATAGGCCCTCGCCTGCTGCGTTGCAGCTAGCACCGCTAACATATCGTTACCATCAACACGTATGGTATGCATACCATAACCTGGACCACGGCTTGCAATACCATTACCTACATATTGCTCACAGGTCGGTGTTGAGATAGCGTAGCCATTGTTACGGCAAAAGAAAATAGTGGGAGACTTAAGCACTGCAGCCATGTTTAAACCAGCATGGAAATCGCCTTCAGAGGCGGCGCCTTCACCAAAATAACAGATCGCAATATTTGCCTTACCTTGCATTTTTAAGCTATAGCCCACCCCCGTTGCTTGCGGGATTTGTGTCGCAAGTGGTGATGAGATCGTTTGGTAATGCAGCTCTGCCGATCCATAATGGATAGGCATCTGCCGTCCTTTACCTAAATCTTTTTCATTACTAAAAAGTTGATTCATAAATTGTTCAGTGCTAAATCCACGATAACGGATTGCCGCATGTTCGCGATATTGAGCTAAGATCACATCTTCATCATCAAGCGACGCGACACTACCAATAATCGAGGCCTCCTCACCAGTACAGGTCATGTAAAAACTGATCCTTCCCTGACGCTGAGCACCTAACATGCGCTCATCTAATACCCGGGTAAAAACACACGTATCATAAATACGATGGGCAAGTGCTTCATCAATATTGGGTAACACCGCATTGTCATAAACGGTGCCATCGGCTTGTAAGATTTTTAAAATAGGGATGCTTATCGAATCCTTATCAAGAAAACTGACGCTATGGACAATTTCATTATGGCTTATTGCGTTGCTCATATTATTCTCTTATCAACTGAGTGCTTTGTTATTGAGTCCTCTCCTTATGCTTAGGAGAGTGATACGCTCTGCAGACATTACGTTAACGTAAACTACCTATCAAGTGTTCATTCTAGCTTAGTAAAAACTAACCCGTTCGCAATGCGTATGGTTAGCTTTACATCACCATCAATCCTGCGGTCATTGGGTCTCCAAAGAAACTAAACGTTCAGCTTGAGGTCTATATTTTTTGTGCTGGCAGGTTTCAAACACAATAAGGTACGTTGACCCACTGGCACATTAGCATTGGGGAACACCACAGCTTCAGTTTCATATTCAACCTTAATATCCTGCCCCCCTTCTTTGGCTAAAACATAACCTTTTGGAAATGCAGTAAAATTTTCAACATCATTGGAAAATGTAAACTCAAAATCATCAAAGCGCTTATTAATTGCACGGCATACTTGATACAAGTTCACTGCCTTAGCATTGAATGGAGACAGTTGAAGTGGTTTATCTGTAATAAGGCGCACAAGCATTTCATTTAACGCAATAAACCGTGTCATGTCATTTTGCCCCATGGGCAAGACTTTACCTAACTCAATCGTAAATGCATCCGCGTGGTAATTAACAGATGAGAAGTAGCTGAATGTCGTAGTGGGTTCATGATGAAATAATACCGTCTCTATACCACTAGCTTCGAGAAACATAATTTGCTCACCACTGTATTGACGACCTGGCCTAAAAGGGTAAATGGCAAATTTTTCATGTTTTGATCCACGAATAGCCGTGTGTAAATCATAGTGGATCTGATGGCTTGACATGGCAGATGAACTGAAAAATTTATCGACATAAAATTCGAGCTTTTTAGCTCGGATCCGCTCTGAATTAATCAAACCTGCACCGATAGAATGAGCACCATTGAAGAGCCTATTGAGGTTTTCTTCGATAAAGCGGACTCCCTTTATAATGGCCGGTGGGTTACCAAATAAGAAAAGTACTCGCTGTTTAGCGATGAGTTTTTCCTCAAGCAGCGCTTTAATAAGCCCATTACACAACTCAATCGGGGCGGTCTCATTACCGTGTACGCCACAAGAGAGCACAATGTCTTTTCCGCACACAACCTTAGGTTCAAACACAATCACACCTGTGTCCCATACTGCAACTTGAGTATGATCCCCTAGCATAAATGTACCAGCGTCATCAAAATGTTGTGGCTGAGATAATGTGAGTTGTAAAAAGTCTGCAGACTCTTTGAGCGCTTGTAGCACGAGATACTCCTTAATGGCGCTTACACATTAATTTCTACCTGTAGAAATTAATGTGTAAAAACCTGGTATTTAAATGAAATAAAAGACGTAGCATGATGACTCCCATTGTCTCATCAGACAGTGGCATGCTACTCATTGTTGTTCACAGATAGTTAAGTTAGCATTTTATCTATTATTTCTTGCGCTTGACTGAGCACTTCATCTAGATGAATTTGACTCACGAAGCTCTCTCCATAGATCTTAAACAATGCTTCTGTTCCTGAAGGTCTGGCGGCAAACCACGCATGTTGAGACACCACCTTAATCCCACCAATATTGGCATGGTTACCAGGTGCCTTAGTCAAGACTGTTTGAATCATTTCACCCGCCAAAGTATCGGTTCCTAATACACTGACATCGACCTTACCAGCAATCATCTCAGCAAACATCGCTTTCTTATGTACGCTCACAGGACTGTCTACACGAGCATAAAAACTGACCCCATGTAGCTTGACCAATTCTGCGTACCGCTGTGCTGGCGTTTGCCCTGTGACGGCCAATATTTCAGCAGCCAATAGTGCTAAAATAAACCCATCCTTATCTGTGGTCCAAGCCGTCCCATCTCGCCTTAAAAAAGCGGCACCTGCACTCTCCTCACCACCAAAAGCGAATTGAGCTTGGGCTAACCCATCGACAAACCATTTAAAACCAACGGGAACTTCACACATAACACGTTGATGCTGAGCACATACTTTGTCTATCATGGCACTTGATACTAAAGTCTTGCCGATAATTAACGACTCAGACCATTGCGGTCGGTGCGTCACTAAATAATCAATTGCCACAGCCAGAAAATGATTCGGGTTCATCAAGCCACTGCTAGGACACACAATGCCATGGCGATCATAATCAGGATCATTGCCTACGCACAGGTCAAAATCATCTTGGTACTTTAACAGCCCAGACATGGCGTAAGGCGATGAGCAATCCATCCTAATTTTACCGTCTTTATCCAGTGGCATGAAACTAAAGCTAGGATCGACGCGATCATTAACTAGCGTAATATCGATCTCATACCGTTTAGCGATTTCGGCCCAATAATGGATCCCAGATCCCCCCAAAGGATCGACGCCTAATCGTATTTTGGCTTTAGCAATCGCCTCCATATCGATCACATTAATTAAGTCATCTACGTAGGGCTGAATTAAATCGACGCTTTGCACACTGCCACTTAATAAGGCTTGTGCGTAAGCTTCGCGTTTCACCCCATTCAAGTGCTGGCGCAAGTATGTGTTGGCACTGTTTTCAATCCATTGAGTGATCTCACCTTCTGCGGGACCACCATGGGGAGGATTATACTTAATCCCACCGTCTTGTGGAGGGTTATGCGATGGGGTAATAATCAAGCCATCGACTTCACCGTAATGGCCTTTATTTGCGGTAATTATCGCATGGGAAATAACTGGCGTCGGTGTAAAGCCATCATGTTGATGAACAATGACATTCACTCCATTAGCCACTAAGACCTCAATCACCGTGATGTAGGCTGCTTGAGATAAAGCATGGGTATCAATACCCACATAAAGCGGCCCGGTGATCTTGGCTCTATTACGGTGATCAACAACCGCTTGAGTGATCGCGAGCAAATGATATTCATTAAAACTATGATTAAACGCGCTGCCACGGTGGCCTGAAGTGCCAAACGTAACCTTTTGTTCGTCTATTTCAACATTGGGTATTAAGCGATAATAGTGACTCATCAGCTTAGGTATGTTCACCAAATCCTTTTGTAATGCTACTTGTCCTGCCCGCTCATGAATCATCAATACTATCTCCTGATTAACTAAAAGTGTTGATCTAAATATGGTGAGTAATCGACTCTATTTGTGCTTCTACCGTACCGTACTGCTGCAGTACCTCGGTTAAAATAGCTCTTTTTTTTGCGGTATTATTGTTTGTTGTCACCCAATAGCCACTTTGGCCTATCTCTTTTGGATTCGCCGATTCACTTGCCTTAAGTAGCGATTGTTTTGATGTGGCAAAATACAACCTATCACGTCCTTGTATTTTCAATACTTGAGCAAAGCTTTCGGGCGAAGCTAAATATACCGCTTCCAAAATAAACAAAAATCGGCCTACCGCCCCTTTTGCCGTAGACAATCGATCTTTATCAAGGTAAGAATGAAGATCGGTAAATCGAGGTTTGTCGATAATCCGGTCCGCTTTTGTTTCTAAACTTGGATGACTAATAATCTCTGGTTCATCTTTTGGTATTACTTCTATTGCATTAACTTCCAGACCTAAAAGTCGACGTAAGATCTCAGAAGCACTTTCGCCGATCTTCTCGGTCTTACTGGCAATAAGGCGATATAACTCTTCATCAACCTCTATATATTTCATGATCTTCGTCTTCCTCAATTGAAATGTTTGCCCTAGACAATAAACGATCGCGAAAAATATACCGTCAAAGGAGCATTTTTCATGGTTACGATCGCTTCACAAGTGTATGTCATCTTTAGCCTTAGAATAAAGACTCTTTCTCTCAATTTTTAGATACTTGCTCTTTAGATGCATCATTTTCACCAATTTGTATAAAAAGACGTCGTCTCAACCGTGAAGTTTGTTTTGATTGTTGTCAAAATAAGGTCACTAGAGGCACAATGTCTGTCAATTTGCACTGGGACGAGTTTGATATGCACTACATTTCTACAGGCCAAGGCCCTGTTGTGATCTTAATTCACGGTCTTTTCGGCAACTTAGACAACTTAAACAACTTAAGCAAACATCTTGAGCAAGATTACCGAGTGATACGCCTTGATGTGCCAAACCACGGATTAAGCCCCCACTGGTCTGTCATGAACTACCCCGCGTTAGCTGCCGCTATCATTGAGTTAATGGACAGACTTTCAATAGAGCAAGCACATGTTGTTGGCCATTCCATGGGCGGAAAAATCGCCATGGCAACGGCGCTCTCATTTCCTCAACGTGTCACCAGTGTCATCGCCGCCGATATTGCACCTGTGAGTTACCAGCCACATCATACCAAGGTGTTTGAGGCCCTCATGTCAATTGACCTAAATCAACTAAACAGCCGTTCTCAAGCACTTAGCGCGCTGTTACTATCTGAGATAGATGAAGCCACAGCGCAATTTTTATTAAAAAACCTCGTTCGAGATGAAACTGGGTTTAAGTGGAAAATGAACTTAACGGGATTAGTAGAGTGTTATCCCGATATCATTGCTTGGCACAACCATCATTTACCTGCAAACGACGTTTATTCAGGACCCTGTTTATTGATCCGTGGTGGAGACTCTGATTATGTTACGGCCGATCATAGGCAAGCCATCATGGCGCAATTTTCTCATGTTAATGCGAAGACAATCGCCGGCACCGGTCACTGGTTACATGCTCAAAAACCTGTCATTTTCAATCGGATCGTCACTGAGTTTCTCCGTAAACATGATCGTAAATAATCCACTTTTAGCTATTTAAGCATATAGCAGACACACGTCATTTATGATATATTCTCGCCTCTTTTTGGCCTGAGGAAGCGTTAAATGTTATCTCAGTATATGGAACAAATTGAAGCATTAGGTCTAAACCTATTCTTCGCATCGATTTTTTTCTTTATCGGTATGGCCATACATGATGTGCTAAAACAGGGCAAAGTGCCTAAATTTGGCCGAAACATTGTTTGGCTTGTGTTATTTCTCGGCTGTGCCGGGTTTATTGCAAAGGGATTAATACAGGTGTTCTGGGAAGGCTCAGGCATTGGTTAACGATTAATTACATGGCTAAAGAAACATCAGATAGAACCACAATTGATTTATTCGCGACAGAGAAGCGACGTGGACGTCCTAGAAGTAATCCGTTACCTAGAGACCAACAATTAAAAGTCAATAAACGCAACCAAATCCAGCGTGATAAAGCCAATGGATTAAAACGGATAGAATTAAAGGTGTCACAAGATTTATATGACGCCTTGAATGAAAAAGCTTTGGACAGTAACATTAGTCGAAGCGAATTAATCGAATTGATATTGCAAACTCAAGTTAATACTTAACCAAGTTTGACAATGTTCAGTAAATACAGCTAATGAGAAATAGGAAAGACAATGGCAACTGTAGGTCTTTTTTTCGGTAGCGATACCGGTAACACTGAAGCCATCGCTAAAATGATCCAGAAAAAACTGGGTAAAAAGATGGTCGATGTCAAAGACATCGCAAAGAGTACCAAAGAACAGATACAAGAATATGATCTGCTGCTTTTTGGGATCCCCACTTGGTACTACGGTGAGGCTCAATGTGATTGGGATGATTTTTTCCCTGAATTAGAGCAAATAAAATTCGAAGATAAACTCGTGGCTATTTTTGGCTGCGGTGATCAAGAAGACTACGCTGAGTATTTTCTCGATGCGATGGGCATGGTCAATGAAATTGTTGAAACCCGTGGCGGAATTGTCATCGGCCATTGGCCTAGTGAAGGGTATGATTTCGAAGCATCGAAAGGATTAGCCGATGATAAACATTTTGTGGGTTTAGGTATCGATGAAGATCGTCAACCAGAACTCACCGAAGAACGAGTCGATGCGTGGGTTAAGCAAATATACGAAGAAATGTGTTTGGCTGAGTTAGAAGATTAAGCTTTCCTCATCAGCACGACTCCATAAAAGCGGCTCATTGCCGCTTTTTTTATATTAATATAGCGTAAGAATCACCATTAATGACCCCCAGAACACAGTATTGGGATATATTTTGTGCCGTTGTCGATAACTACGGCGACATTGGCGTGAGCTGGCGTTTAGCCAAACAGTTAGTACTCGAGTACCCATTAATCATCAATCTTTGGGTAGATGATTTGTTTAGTTTTTCCCATATATTGCCTCAACTAGATCCATCACTCATGACCCAGTATATTGATGGCATTAATATACACCAATGGAACACCCCATTAGACATCGTCTATATACCGGGTCACGTTATTATTGAAGCATTTGCCTGTAAGTTACCTAATATCGTCATTGAACAGCTTAACCAGCGACAAGATTCACTTGATGCAACTCCGCCTTTATGGCTGAATCTAGAATATTTAAGTGCAGAGACTTGGGTTGATGAATGCCATGGTTTGCCTTCATTACAAACCAGTGGATTAAAAAAGTTTTTTTACTTCCCAGGGTTTACGCCTAAAACGGGGGGACTCATTTGTGAAAAAGCATTATTTAACGAACGAGAGCAATGGCAATCGCACCCTCAAAACAAACTCGACTTATTTACACAACTCGGCCTCACTGGCATACATAACCATGATGAAGTCATCAGTGTATTTAGTTACGAAACGCAAGCATTAGCGGCACTGTGCGCACTATGGCAAACATCTGAGCACAAAATACACCTGCTTATCCCTAAAGGCCGTAGCTTACGCTCTTTAATACATTTGTTGCCTTGTCCCATTGAAGCGCTTGTGTCAGGTCAACAAATAGTGCATCAAAGCTTAACCTTGCACATTTTACCAATGACAGATCAGCAAGGCTTCGATAGACTACTCTGGAGTTGTGATCTCAACATTGTGCGTGGAGAAGACTCTTTTCTTAGAGCACAATGGGCAGCCAAACCTTTTATTTGGCACATCTATCCTCAAGAAGATGATTATCACCTTGTAAAATTAGAAGCTTTTATGCAGATTTACTGCGATAATCTTGCTCCAGAAATAGCTAAGTCTTGGTCAATGCTTAACGTTGCTTTCAATCAAGGCAAGCAAAGCGATGTAAAAATGCATTGGCATAATCTTGATTCTGAACGTTTAGCCATATTGCATCATGCACAGAAATGGCCCAATATCGCATTAAATAATGCAGATCTTGCTACTCGACTCATTCAATTTGTCCAAAGTTGCGAAGATGCTGCACTGAAATAGAAGTCTAAAAATAGGAAATATTGTAATGAAAACTGCTCATGAAATCCGTCCTGGTAACGTGATCATGCTAAATGGCAGCCCGTGGGTTGTTCAAAAAACAGAAACAACACGTTCAGGCCGTAACGCCGCTATCGTTAAATTAAAATTAAAGAACGTACTCATCGACTCGAGTACTGAATCGACATTCAAAGGTGATGATAAGTTAGACGATATTATCTTAGAGCGCCTTGAATGTACCTATTCATATTATGCTGATCCTATGTTTGTGTTTATGGATGCAGAATATAATCAATATGACGTAGAAGCTGATAATTTAGGTGATGCTGCCGCTTACATTGTTGATGGTATGGAAGACACCTGCAACGTGACCTTCTATGAAGGAAAAGCCATCTCTGTGGAATTGCCTATCACTATCGTACGTGAAGTGACTTACACAGAGCCTTCAGCACGTGGAGACACGTCGGGTAAGGTCATGAAGCCTGCCACTATCGCTGGTGGCGCAACACTTAGCGTAGCCGATTTTGTTAAAACCGGCGATATGATTGAAGTTGATACTCGTACAAATGAATTTAAAAAACGTGTTTAAGCGTAACGATTAATTCATGTGATAAAGCCAGTGATAAACACTGGTTTTTTTATGCCAAAATAAAAATTGCAGTGTATCAAACTTAAATATATTACTTTCCCATATAAAACCCTAAAAAAATCATAATGAGAACCTAATTTAAGTGAGATAGTCTGCCACTTAATAACATACCTTATCAAAAACGCTATAAATCACTGTTCAACGTCCCCATAATTCGCTATTGTCCCAGTACTTAGGCTTTACCTAAAAGCACGAGAATACCCCTTATACTGACTTAGCATTTTAGAGGTTGTGAATGCGTCCAATTATTAAATCAAACAAGTTAGATTCAGTTTGTTACGACATCAGGGGGCCGGTACATAAAGAAGCACGCCGCCTTGAAGATGAAGGGCATCGTATTTTAAAACTCAATATTGGCAATCCTGCTCCCTTCGGCTTTGAAGCACCGGAAGAGATTGTTCGTGATGTGATCCTCAATTTACCCAGCTCTCAAGGCTACTGTGAATCCAAAGGGTTATTTTCTGCCCGTAAAGCCATTGTGCAGCATTACCAATCACAAGGTATTTTCGGGGTAGATATCGAAGATATTTACATTGGCAACGGGGTCTCTGAGCTGATTGTGATGGCAATGCAAGGCCTACTTAATACTGACGATGAAGTGCTTATTCCTTCACCTGACTACCCTTTATGGACAGCAGCTGTTAATTTATCTGGTGGTAAAGCGCAACATTATCGTTGTGATGAAGACGCTGATTGGTTTCCCGATCTTAATGATATACGGGCCAAAATAACCCCTAGAACCCGTGCATTAGTATTAATTAACCCAAATAATCCAACCGGTGCAGTATATTCTCGCGCATTGCTGCTTGAAGCCATTGAGATCTGCAGACGCAATGACTTAATTCTGTTCGCCGATGAGATATATGACAAGATTTTATACGATGATGCGATGCATGTCCCCGCAGCTAGTCTGTCAGATGATATCCTCACCGTGACTTTTAATGGCTTATCTAAATCCTATCGCGCTGCAGGTTTTCGTGTCGGGTGGATGATGCTTTCAGGTGATCTAAAAGCGGCCAAAAGTTATATTGAAGGCCTAGAGATGTTAGCATCAATGCGTTTATGTGCTAATGTGCCCAACCAACACGCTATTCAAACTGCACTAGGTGGATATCAAAGTATTAATGAGCTATTGATTAATGAAGGCCGTTTAAAAGTCCAACGTGACACCTGCGTCCAGCTATTAAACTCTATCCCAGGGATCAGTGTAAAATGCCCTAAAGGTGCAATGTATGCTTTTCCTAAACTAGATAATAAAAAATTCAATATTCGCGATGATGAACGCCTCGTCCTTGATCTATTAAAAGAGAAAAAAATACTCTTAGTTCACGGCACCGCCTTTAACTGGCCAGAGCCTGATCACCTGCGTGTTGTTTTTCTTCCTCATAAAGAAGATCTCCAAAAAGCCCTTACTGAATTTGCTCACTTTATGGATGGTTATAGGCAATAGATGTGTAAGTTTTTCAATAAAGCGGCTTATAGGTCGCTTTATTATTACCCTAAATCTTAAATATGATTTGAATCCAACACACCCTATCATCATTAATATATCTTGATTTCATCCTCATCAGCACATCCTGTTGTCTATACTTATTACTTGGATCAAACGTTCACCATTTTTCTAAGGAGATAATATGGGCATCTACTGCTCTCGAATCAGCTTTCTCTTCTTATATGCCATATCTACCATCACTGCTCAAGCAGCAGATAAACAAAATATACACTTCGCTTTTGTTGCAGAGCCAAACTCTAACCCGCACATTAGATCCATTGAATTAATCTATACAGAAGCCTTCTCTCGACTTAACATGGATTTTTCATACATTGTCGTCCCTGTTATTAGAGCCAGTAAAATGGCAGATTTTGGCTCCATCGATGGGGAAATGAGCAGAGTGTTTACCTATGGCGAAAAACATCCGGATTTAATACGGGTAGAAGAACCCATTAGTAATTGGCAGATCAGTGCTTTTACTTATGATCCATCCATAAAAATTTCATCGTGGCATGATATCCAAACAAGCCAATACAAGGTGGAATATTATCGTGGTACTTTTGGGGTTGCTAAACGGTTATCAAACCATATCAGTGCTGAAAAGTTGACTGACTCATCAGATCCTATTCATTCTTTACGTAAACTAGAACGTGGGAGAATAGACATATTCATCAATACTACCGCTCTGACTAAAGACCTCTTAGCCACTAAAGAGTTTATTGATAATAAAATTATTACCGCAGCTTTATTAGACAATATTAAACTTTATTGTTATTTGCATAAACGCCACAGTGACATTGCCGTTAAATTAGCTAATATCTTTCGTGACATGAAATTAGAAGGACTGTTTGAAAGCTACTTACAACAAGCGAACAAAGAACAGAGTCAAAAAGAATAGCAGATTATAATCAATTGATGTGTTGCTTAAATAGATGAAACTTTCCATTCAATAGCCTCATTTTACTAGGCTATTGAATTATTAAAACACGATAGCGTCTTAAATCAACTAAGTCACCAATCTTGTAGGCCCACTTATTTATGGCGTACTGTTAGCATCTTCTGGATGCGATCCACCGAGGTATTCTTCTAATGCAGTATACCCATCATTATCACTATCTGATGCAGCATCTAACGCATTATTGTCAGAAAGATTGCGCAAAATTTCAAACCAAGCTGGCATACCATCCTGATCCACATCGTCTTGATTCGCAAAATTAGGCGTTAAGATAAGAGACACATGTTTACTGGGTTTAGTCCAATCAGCATTGTAAATTTCAACTTTAGCACGTAATGTCGATACCAACACTGGTACATCAGGTGTCATTGGATCCCATTGTTGACTACGACTGCAGTTTAATTGTTTAAAAGCATATCGACTATTTCCATCAAATAAAGACACTTTACATGAAACACTCAGTAAATCGCCGTAAGAAATGGCAACAAACGCGGCCAATTGATTATAACTTTGTGTATTAGAAAAGGTGTGCCAAAAGGTTTTCCTTTGACCTTTATTAATAAAAAATGATTGGCGATAGGTTTCTCTCATAATAGGATCAGAAATCGCAGTAGACATAAAGCCTTCTTGACTGGCATTTACAGGTACTGTTAATAAACCAATGCAGCATAAAGCACCACTGATTACTTGACTGACAGATTTTTTTATTTTCATCATTATATTTTAAGGCGCCATGTCCCACACATGAATATGAAAGAGGCAGCCATCCTTGGTAATTAAATAACAATGACATATTACTATCAGTAATATGTCATTAATGTATAACTTTATGTTTAAAGAATACTGAAATTTTATCTACAGCATTCATTATTTTTATATGCTTTAATATTACGAATATGTATGTACTAAGGAGCTATCACCAAAATACAAAATCTCTAACAACCAAAAACTAACAATAATATACAATTTAATCAATAGCATTAAAAAAAATGAAGATACCTCCTGGGATATTCAGGCAAGGCGACGAGTAGAATAAGACCAGCTAAAGCAGAATTCCCAGCCTCTTTCACGACAAACATAACCCGCTTGATAACGATTAAAACTAATGTTGATAGCGCTATCATCTTGCATCAAAACATGGACCTGTACATCTACAGATTTAGATACATTTAGCATACATACTATCGCCCCAAACCATAAGGTAAACAAAACATATTTTAACGCACAACTAATATTGGCATACATAAGTCATTCCTTGGGCACTTCACTCGCGTAAGCAATTCTGTAACGATCCCTGCTATCTATTCAATATAGAGAAAGCTTATCCATTACGCAAAGTGAATCACAGCCGTCAAGTTGACTCATTGTTCTAAAAAGAACCCACTAGGACTTTAGAAACCAATACACGAACATATATGAGTGAAAGTATAGCGGGCTTTTAATAGAGAAAAGTCACTATCTAGTAAGAAGTTAATTCACCGTATAAAGGCTGTCGAGTTGCTGAATAAAAATATCCATATTGAGAGGTTTTTGCATAAAAAATACATCTGGGTATTCTTCGTGAAAAGGGATCTCAGCCTTATCATTCGCCGATAGAATAAAATAATAGGTCTTTTTGATGTCTTTTTCTCTTTCTTGACAAATTTGTAAATCCATCAGTTCATCGATAAGTGCTAAACCATTGGTATCTTCAAGTCGATAATCCATCAACACAATTTCAGGCGTCATCTCTATCAAATATTGTTTAGCTGATATTGCATCGCTCTGGGTTGTCACATTAAAACCATATTTTTCCAACATGGCTTTACACACTTCTAAATTGAATAAATTATCATCAACCAACAATAGTTCTTTTAGTTGATACTTATTCATATTTTCTTTTTTTATTTCAATATCTTGAAGGTTTTCAGGGATATTCAAATGAGCAAGTATTTGTTGATCATTCACCTTATTATCCATGATACCTTCAGTTAATACTGGCTGTTCATCAGCTTGAGCAACCTGTTCAACATGCCCTAAAGGAAAACGAATAATCACAAGTGTCCCTTCTCCGGTTTTACTGCGGATCATTATTTTTCCGCCCACTTTCTCTATCACCTGTTTACACGTATATAGGCCTATCCCGATGCCTGATTGCAATACCTGCGTATTATGTAAATCTGTCGCGAAAGGACGGGTTATAGCTTCTATAGAGCTGATTGACATTCCTTTACCAAAATCTCTAATCGCCACTCTTAAAAAAGGGCGATTGTAATAGTACTTTAAATCTATGTGACAGTTAACCTGTTTACCCGTGCTGTACTTAAATGCATTGTTGATGATATTGGTCGTTAACTGATAAAGTTTAGTGCTATCTAAAGATACTCTCTCTGGAAGTGGGTCTTTTATGATTATATTTAATGCTTTATCGTGTGTCTCACTAAATGCGAGATAATAATCTTGAATATTATGAATAAGTTCACACAGATCTGTTTCTTGATTATCAAGCGTCAATTTATCTGCACTGGCTTTACTAAAGTTCAAGGTATTTTCAGCCACACTGTTAAGTAGGTTTGCCGACCAAATAATTTTGTTGACTGTCATTTCATCTTGCTGTGCAAAGTGACCTGAATCTTTGAGCATCTTGCTGTACCCGAGCACAGCGTTAATTGGTGTGCGTATTTCGTGATTGATCGCTGATAAAACAGCCACTTTTGAATTGGTTTCAATGCGCATTTTGTACAACGCATTTTTTTGTTCAACTTTAAGATACAGCAGAAAAGAAAAACCAATGCCTGTAATTGAGAAGAGTAATATGATCAACAGCACTTCACTGATCTCTTCTCCTGATGGTGAGTACCAGGTTTTTAGGCTGTAATTTTCAGCGTTAAATTCAGACTCATAATGATAGTCTTCACTTTGATAATAAAAGAATAGCTGTTGCAAACTGGATTTTTCAATTTGGCAGTAACCATTACTCAGTGTTTTATCCCCTATTGAATACTTAATGCAGATCTCAAGTTCATTGTTAAGTTTGTTAAGCACACGCTGATGAGATATCACGTACACCATATAACGCAGATCCGGCTCATCAATCGGTATGATAAAAGCTGAATACTCAGGCATTTCAAAGATTAACTCGCCGTCAACATTGGTTGAGAACTTACCCAGCTCCATTTCGCTCTCAAAGGAGGGATCAGAGATAAATGCTAATTTATTGTCGTCATCAACAGTAAACGCCACTGCTGATTCAATCTTAAGTAATTCATGAGTAAATTCGGTAAACTCAGCTTTCGTGACCAAGATAGAAGCACTAAAAAATGAGTCGATGGCCTTGATAATGGTTCGGTGTTGCTGCAGCATGTCATGTGCAGCGATGACTGCCGCAGCTGATTTTTTTTCATGATGTCGGCTGAACTCTTTCTGCGAGTGACTCCAAAATAGTCCATCGATAAATAACGTCACAGCCAATCCAATAACCAGACAAACGAAAGAGTAAGGTTTACACTTCATCTGGCATAACCATAACTTCATGACGATCTTTTAACAACATTACCAACCTTAAGCCGAGAGGGCTTCTCAATTAATCTACTACTCCGCCACAGAGTAACCTAACAACACCTTTTCTGTCACTATTTGCTTACAAATATACGTAAAATTGTTATTTAATTGATAAGTTAAAGTGTTAACGTCTATGTTACACACTTAAAGTGTACTATTTATCACCAAAATAACCAGAGTCACATGATTTGACTCATTCAATCGCAATATATAAAAAGTAAATTTAGACTGTGATCAACTTACATTTAAGAAAAGTATTATGGTAGTTGGTTATTGACAAGAATTTATAAACTGAGATCGTAATGCGAATAAAGGTGATAAATCGTCAGTACTCTTACGACTGCGGCTAAATATTGAGGATTCGATAAACAACTCGAACCAAATGTTAAGTGATGCGGCATTTTCAATTTCTCCCGCTGCTGCCAGTGCCAGTGCTGCCACCTCTGCAGTCCCCAATTGAAAGTCACGGCTACCCTTACGCAAACCGTACTTAGCCACAGTATCAGGCGTAAAAGATAATAAAGGCAAACCATGTAAATAAGGGCTTTTACGAAACATCCTTATGGCCTCTCGCCAACTTCCATCAAGTAAAATAAATAACGGAGTTTTGCCTTTTTGTATCATAGAGGGTTCAACTTTAGACAATATTTGCTGATCTTCACAGGCATATTCACTGGGAAAAACGACGAAAGGCTGATAAATCGGATTTTCAATAACAAGCATCATTTTTCGATTGGCTTGTGTACGCGACCAAATATATGCATGGGTATCGGGAATTAAATCAGCAATCAACCGGCCACTATTACTTGGTTTTAATACTTCATCATCATACATTATTAATAAAAATGCATTGTTAGACATTAGCTGTCGACGGCATTCACAGGTGCAATACTGCTTAGATAATAGACAAAGTTCACACCGGATCAGTTTTTTACCACGTGCACCATAGGGCCTACTTGATATCGCTTTTCGATATTGATAAAGCTGATGCACTGCGTGCAGCTTAACACTCATAGACGTATTTTCACTTTTAATACTAAACGGAAATGATTGGCTAATAATAACAGCCAATGGCAGTTTGGGTAAAGCTCAAGGCATATCAGAAACACTGATCCGCAGGCCCAGACACAAAGCCCACGGTATGTCGTCCTGACCCGTTGACATAAGTGTTCCTGACACAAAGCCCACGGTATGTCGTCCTGACCCATTGGCATAAGTGTTCCTGACACAAAGCCCACGGTATGTCGTCCTGATCCATTGGCATAAGTGTTCCTGACACAAAAAAGCCTGTGAACACAGGCTTCATATTTTATTTACAAAAAATCCGTTAAATTATAAAATTCGTTTTAACAAAAAATCGGCTTTTAATCGACGAATGCGCCTCATAATTTTACGCACAGGTGTTGGATAACTGTTTAAAGTATCCACCTGACTGTAGTGATACAGACGCTTCGTATGCTCGAGAATATGAGTTTGTTCTGCTTCAAATTTCTCTTGCCAACAACCTGTTTCATCTTGAAGTAATAAACCATTTTCAAGATCAAGTGACCAAGCTCTAGGATTTAAATTACTGCCAGTGATCAAATGACACCTTCCATCCGCACTCATCCCCTTAAGATGGTAGCTATTGTTCCCCTCTTTCCAAAGGTGGATATTCAGTTGACCATTTTCAATAGCCCATTGCTGACTCTTAGCAAATTTACGTAAGGATTGCTCATACATATAAGGTAAAGCACCAATAGTAGAGAACTCTTCTTCTGGAGGTATATAGAAATCATTAGCCGTTTTATCACCAACAACAATATCCAGACGCTTTCCGTCACGGAGATGCTTGGCCAGGGCGCGGCCTAAAATATTCGGTGGATTAAAATAAGGAGTACAAATAAACAAGGACTCTTTGGACTGCGCGACCATGTCAACAACCAGTTTATTCAACTTATTCTTTTTACGACCAAGTCCAACAACAGGTGTAATACGGTTACCGCTCCGTATTTGTTCAAATTCATAATGCGCTTTACTCAAACGCGCTTTAAAACTACGAATATCGATTTTTTCTGGTAAATGCTCGCACTCTTTTTCTTGAGTAAGTGAACACACAGCATCATCTTCAACCAGGTACGTTTGTACCATCTGACGCATAGAACGAGCCAATTCAACAGATTCAATCACATGATAACGATCAAAACGATATTTTTCATGCTGATGCAGGTAAATGTTATTAATACTTGCCCCACTGTAAATCACCGTATCATCAACCACAAAGCCTTTTAGGTGTAAAACACCCATAAACTCTCGCGACTTGACAGGTACACCCAAAATCTCGATTGGGTGTTTTGCAGCGGCGATAACCTTACGGTACATAAGGTAATTTCCACTATCACCTTTATGCCCTATAAGCCCACGTCGCGCACGATGAAAATCCACTAAGATTTTAACATCTAATGCAGGATTTTCGGCTTTAGCGTCCATCAGAGCTGATAATATTTCTCTGCCAGCTTCATCGTCCTCTAAATAAAGAGTAGAGATATAGATGGCATTTTTCGCTTTTTTAATGCACGCCAATAATTCTATTTTTAGGCATTTAGGGGTTAGCAACCAACGAATAGCATCTGGCTGTATCGGTATTCCACCCAGCTTATTCAGCAAGGCCATCTCCTTAAAAATGCTCGCCATTGCGGAAGTAAGTGCTCGGATCTAATGCCATAAACATGACAGATAGATGTTGTAACTCGGGATAAGCCATCATGATTGCCTCTCTGATCACACTTTCAACCAATTGGTGAGTGTCATGATCTTTCGGGAACCAAAGCACTTCAACTTGCGTTGTACTTAGATCTAACAAGCCATCACGGTAACTCGTACTCGGGATCCAGTCTAATGTGAATCCTTGCTGATCCACATGACAAATCTGTGCAAGCTCATGAAGTAAAGTGCGACTTAAGTCAATAACCACCGCTTCTGGCAGGCCGCGTAAACGAATGTGTGGCATGTCAATCCTTTAAATAAATTATCAAGAGTAGAAATTACCGATTTACACTCGTTTCAGCAAGGTTTTTCTACAAAATACCTCGCTAACATCTTAACTTTCGTACGATTTTAGAACAATAAACATCCACATTAACCAAAACATCAAATTTTGCAAGCAATCACACCATCAAAGACATGACATTGCCACGTTAATGACAACATAAATAGCTTGGATCCAGCGGTAACAGACAAGAGAATATAAAACGTAAAAGATGAGATCCTATAACGAGACTCATTTTTTACGTTAATCGAACGGTTTAAAATAGTGCTTCAGGAATATTCATCACAACGCTATCACCGGCATCCACAAGAGACAGATGATAACGCGCTTTAGGCAGCATTTTAGTGATATAAAAATCACTAAAATATCGCTTCTGCTCGGCAAACTCAACATCCGCTTCACCAGAGGCAATATCTGACATTAATAACCAAAAATAACCATAGAGCACATAACCAAAAGCATCCAAGAAATCTACCGCACTGGCATTAACAAGCGCAGGACTTGTCGTCTTATTGCTATTAATATGCTCAGCTATCGATACTAGATCGCCGAGTAACGTTACCACACTCGCTCTATGGTTTTCATTAACTTGCGTTAATGACATTAATTTCTCAACACACTCATCAACAAATTCAGTTAACGCTGCGACATTATCACCTGTGACTTTACGTCCAAGAAAGTCGATAGCTTGAATGCCATTTGTGCCTTCATAAATTTGAGCGATACGAGTATCGCGCACCAACTGTTCAATGCCTGTTTCACGAATGTAACCATGTCCACCAAATACTTGCTGAGCGGTCACTGCAGCATCAAGCCCTCGATCACTTAAAAAAGCTTTAGCTACTGGCGTCAGTAAGCCCACATAACGTCTTGCCTTAGCTTGAGCATCCCCTTCACCGTATTTAGCGATATCGAGTTGCTGACCTGTTAGCACAGACAATGCACGACCAGCATCAGTTAACACACGAACGTTTAGTAGCATACGGCGCACATCACCATGGACTAATATAGGATCACTGTTTACCCCTGATGGCGAGCTCCCTGCAGCCGTACCTTGCACGCGCTCTTTAGCATAATCAGCGGCCATCTGGTAAGCTGCCTGAGATGTTCCTAGACCTTGGATCCCTATGGCAAGTCGCTCATAGTTCATCATAGTAAACATACAGACTAAACCACGATCAGGCTCTCCAATGAGGTAACCTTCTGCACCATCATAATTCATTACACAGGTTGATGAAGCGTTAAGACCCATCTTATGTTCAATAGAACCGACACTCACTCCATTGAGTTCACCTAGGTTTCCGTTATCACCAACCTTGATTTTTGGCACTAAAAATAGCGAAATAGCATTAGAATCGGGTAACTTTGCCAATACCAGATGGATCACATTTTCAGTCAGATCATGATCGCCACCAGTAATAAAAATTTTACTGCCACTAATGCGATAACTACCATCGTTATTTGGAATGGCTTTCGTTCGAATATTACGTAGATCAGAGCCTGCTTGAGGCTCTGTCATGTCCATCGCACCAGACCATTGACCACTGTACATCATAGGTAAATAGGTATTTTTTAATGCCTCACTTGCATGGGCATGGATACACAGCGCTGCACCGGCAGTTAACGACCCATAAAGCGTAAACGCATTACAGGCGCTGTACGCCATTTCATCCACTAACACACCTAACATTTTCGGCATGCCCATACCACCCAAATCGGGATCACCACAGAAACCAACCCAGCCGCCTTCAGCATACTGACGATAAACATCTTGAAAACCGTCTGGCGTGATCACCTTAGCATCTTGATACACAACTCCTTGTTCATCACCGTTTCTATTAATGGGATGAATAAGTTCACGGCAGATCTTAGCGGCTTCGTCCATGATAGCAACAGCCGTATCAAGATCAACGTTTTCTGCAATTTTGGGTAATGATGCCCACGTTTGAGGTGCATCAAACACCTTGTCTAATAGGAACTTCATTTCCGCTAGCGGAGCTTGATAAGGATTCATGATTATGCCTCAAACATATAATTTAAACAGTTGTTTTAATTTACACCAAAAAATATGATTAGAGGAAGTTTTTTTTACTGATTTGCTAACATATACACTGATGACTCCAACATGAAACATTGAGTATCTGGTAAAGAAATAAAGTACGAGGAATATCGAGTAGGGTGGTGTTACCGCCTCATCCCTCTCACAGAACCGTTCGTACGGACTTCGTATACGGCCCCTGTATTGAACTTCTCGCTATTTTTCACGCTCACACACCAATAGTGCCAAAGCTGGTTACGGTTAGTTGTGTACACCCCACTTCCTATGGCTTACATCAGACTCTTCCGTAAACCAGTAACGCCCTTGCCATTCGGATTATCTTCCCCTTAAGTCGGGGTGATACTGGTTTCTTTCAACCTGTTGGGTTTGCCTGCTTTGCTGGGCAAACAAAAAATGCGCCCTAAGGGCGCAAAGTTAACAGCGGCACATGGAACATTAGGGTCCTGATACACACGAACCATAATAACCCTCAGTCGGTTCATTATCAGTAGTGCCACCACCTGAACGCAAGCCTACATCAGTAAATTCGGTGGGCGATGCAATCGCGACCTCACTCGTCCAATAAAAAGCAACGGTTGCCCAACCATAAGTCGGATACATATCACCTTTATCACTATAAAAAGCCAATAACTCAGCAATGGTTGGTCGTCGCCAGTCACTCTTATTATAAAAATAAATTCTTGCTAAATCCTGACACCATCGGTCAAACTGACCATCAACACCACTAGCCGTAATGCTATCCCCACTCGTTCCACCTATCAACATTTGATCAAAACGTACAAAATCACCAACAGGTCCGTTTAATCCACTTTCACCATGAGCAAAATTATAACTTTTTCCAGAATTAACCGCTGAATCTCCATTAGCCTGCACATAACCTAATGTCGTCATTACCGCAAGACTGGGTGTCCCAGTGAAAAGTCGACTATTTACACTGTCGTCAGCCACTTTTAAGCATGTGCCTATCGCATTACTTATCCCCCTATCATTCACCGTATTACCGCAAACATCGATTCCAGACCAAGCCGTCGCTGCAATGACATCAATCTCTATCGTTTTAACCTCCCCCTCATACGTAGCACTAACCGTGAGCGTAGTAATAGCACCATCCATAGCCACTGTACTAACCAATCCTTGTCTTGAAATCGTCGCCCCCATGTTTCCATTTGAAGCCGTGACAGACCAATCTATGTCTTCATTATTAATTGAATAAGTATTGCCGTCGGTAAAATCCGCTACCGCAGATAGCTGACTGGTGTCCCCTGCTTCAATAGTTGTTGGTGCTGCTGCCAAAGAAAGCGTATTAGCAATAACTAACGCATCAGTCACCACTATCTCAATGCTTTGTGTCTCACCTCCATAGGCACTTGTGCCCACCCCAGTAACCGTTAATGTCGCAGGCCCTGTCATGGTAGATGTTGTAACCTCCCCCTCTGCAGAAATAGAGGCGCCTATCACACCATCTGAAGCCGTCACAGACCAATAGACAATACCATTATCATCGAAATCCGCTGTTGAATAGGTATTTCCATCGGTGAACAACGCCTTAGCAAACACATAACTGGGGAAACCTAGCGCGACTGTACTTGGTATAGCCTCAAGTGAAGCGCTGCCTAAAACGACCTCTTCCTCTGTCACCACAATATTGGTACTGGCTACCTCACCCAAATATGCTCCTACACCAATCGCAGTAACCGTAAGTGTAGCCGGCCCAGACATACTCGATGTTGCCACTAACCCTTCACCTGAAATATTCGCTCCCGTCACGCCATCTGAAGCCGTCACCGACCAATTAACAATACCACTGTCATCTAAATCCTTCGTTGAATAAGTATGCCCACCAGTAAACTTTGCTGTGGCATATACCTGACTATTTATCCCAAGCGCTACCGTACTCGGTATTGCCACAAGTGAACTACTACCTGAAATGATTGTTTCCTCTGTCACCACAACATCAATCGTTGCTGACTCACCTAAAAATGCCCCTCCCCCCGTGGCAGTTACTGTCACTATAGCCGGACCAGTCATACTCGATGTTATCACACGCCCTTCTGCTGAAATGGAAGAACCTATAACACCATTAGAAGCCGTCACTGACCAGTTGACAATACCAGCGTCATCAACATTCTGTGTTGAATAGGTATTTCCATCACTAAACTGCGCTTTAGCATATACTTGACTCGGTAATCCAAGCGTAATAACGCTAGGATTAACTTCAAGAAAACTACTTCCTGAAATGATTGTCTCATCTGTCACTAATATATCTACACTTATCACTTCCCCTTCATACGCACCGATCCCCGTTGCTGTGATCGTGAGCATAGCTGGCTCTGTCATGGCCGATGTTGTAACCAAACCCTCAGCAGAAATATATGCGCCTATCACATCATCTGAAGCCGTCACTGACCAGTTGACAATACCAATATCATTGAAATCCTCAGTAGAATAAATATCACCATTTGTAAACTGCGCTTTAGCATATACCTGACTACTTAACCCAAGTGCAACGACACTCGGTGTCGCTTCAAGAAAACTGTTTCCTGATATTATCGACTCATCTGTCACCAGAAGATTTATACTAGCGGTTTCTCCTTCATATGCACCGACTCCCATTGCTGTGACGGTCAATGTCGCTGGCCCAGTCATGGTCGATGTGGTTACTAGCCCTTCTGATGAAATTTTAGCACCCGTTACAGCATCTGAAGCAGTAATAGACCAAGCAATAATATTGCTATCAATGATATTTTCAGTGGAATAGCTATTTCCATCAGTAAATAGCGCTTTAGCGTATACTTGGCTGCTGAGCCCAAGCGCAATGACACTCGGTGTCGCTTCAAGAAAACTGCTCCCTGAAATAATCGACTCATCTGCCACTATAATTCTTACTGCTATACTCGTTTTCTCTCCTACACTTGCTGTAATATCTGTACTACCAACAGAGAGTGCCGTAGCAATAGCATTATCTAATGCTTCATCATCGGGAATAACAACAGAGACAATATCGGGAACATCAAAAAACCACTCCGCATAACGTGATATATTTAACGTTCTCCCTCCCTCAAATAAACCAATAGAAGTCAGCTCTAATGCAATATTAAGGGGTAAATTGCCTGAGGTTGGTGTTACTGAAATACTCACTAGCTCATGCCCATTAGCACTACAATCTATTGACAGTGATTCGGTACTGGTTAAACATAACGCGTCACAATCGGTACCTGTCTCGCCAGCTTCACAAATACCATTGCCGTTATTATTAGATCCACAATCCAATGAATCAAGGTCATCGTCTGGTTCGCACATCCCGTTACAATCAGTGCCTGTCTCTCCCACTTCACAAATACCGTTACTGTTATTACCCGTATTTGTACAATCAATTGTTCCCTCTTCACCAATAAGGCAAATCCCGTCACCAATGTTTACATTGTTGTTCGCACTATCGCTATCACTGCAACCAATCACAAAAATCATAATAAGTGCCATTAACCATTTATTCATCATAATCAGCTCTTTCTCGTTAAGTTAAGCTCAACTGTCTATTTCGCAGTGTTGAAACCATACGAATATCAGTAACAGGGCAAACTCATCGATCTCACTTTCCACGACGTGACTTAAGTTGCGTGAACGAAATAAACCGTCACTTACTTCATCCTGAGATTTGTGACGGTATTCATTACTTCACTTAACTATGATTTAATTATTGTTCACGATTTAGTTTTACGATATAAAAATGCTACAGAAAACCCAAACTGACAGTTTGGTCGCAAAATAACATTAAACCTCAATGTTATGACACACTGCATTATAGGATCTTAATGGCTTTGTAATAGTCAAGTTTTTCTGTAGAGATTTTAAGCCACTTTTTGTCACTCATTATATTTCTGGTGTGAGGTTTTATAATCTATTGCTGAATGTCTACGTCTATAATTGTAGAACTGCAATGGTCTAATGAAACTGTAGAGATTTATAGCTTAAAATAAACAAAATCTTTAAAGGTGTTTATTATGATCAGAAAAATGAAAAGTCATTGTCAGCCTTTAAACACACTATTAGTCTGACTAAGTATTGGGCTTTACGCTATTTTGCACGCTCACCCACCAATAATGCCTAAACAGGTTACGGTTAATTGTGTACACCTCAGACCCTGCAGTCAGCCAGCAACGTCCTTGCCATTCGGATTATCTTCCCCTTAGTCAGGGTGATACAGGTTTCTTTCAACCTGCTGGGTTTGCCAGCTTCGCTGGGCAAACAAAAAAGGACATTCAATAATGAATATCCTTTTTAAAATCAGTCAAATCTACCACATTAAATCATCAGGGATCACATAATCTGCGTAAGGGTCATCTTCTTCTATGTCTTGATTTTTCTCATCCTTCACCCACAAATAACCACACCACTGAGGGACGAGCATATTCACTCTCTCCACCAATTTATGAGGTACCAAGTAACTTGTTTCTTCGTAACGGACAATACCAAGCTGACCATTTAATAGCTGGCTCTGGAGCTTGTCATCTACATATAATGCAAAAATTTTATTACCAAAATGATAATTAAATTTAACTTCACCGCTGTTTGGCAACTTAATGGCTAAGCGTGTAAATTCAGTCACGAGACCGCGAACTAATCCTTTTTCAGATGCTGCTTCAAAACGCTGTTCATTGAGCGTCTTATCCTTAATCGCTTGTGCTTGCTTCTGCTCTGCTATCTGTTGCTTTAACTCAGCAGAGCCATCATCAACTTTTGCCTTACGATTGCGTCTTTTTTGTGTTTGTGCTTTCTGTACTTTCTGCTTACTGACTAGCCCCGCTTTGAGGAGCTGCTCTTGGAATGGGTTTGCCATCGTTAACTCACTGTTATCGTTTGATGAATTGCCGTTAATGCCGCCAGTGGATCTACAGCTTGCGTTATAGGCCGACCAATCACTAAATAGTCAGCCCCTGCTGCCATCGCTTGTGGTGGTGACATGACTCTGTGCTGATCACCTTTATCGCTCCCCAATGGCCGTATACCTGGTGTGATAAGTTTAAAGGAACCACCCAGTGAGGTTTTGAGTAATGAGGCTTCATGAGCCGAGCACACAACACCATCAAGCCCTGCTCGGTGAGTTAACTTAGCGAGACGTTTAACATGGTCAACAACTGACACATCAATACCAATCAGCTTCAGATCTTCATCACTCATCGATGTTAGCACTGTTACTGCGATCAACAAGGGCGCATCGTCACCATAAGGGAGCAAAGCCCTTTTGGCAGCTTCCATCATCGCAAGCCCACCACTAGCGTGAACATTTGTCATCCACACTCCAAGCTCTGCAGCAGATCTGACGGCTTTAGCCACTGTATTTGGAATATCATGAAACTTAAGGTCCAAAAAAAGATCAAAACCACGATGGTGGATCTCTTTGACAAGTTGTGGACCAAATAACGTAAACATTTCCTTGCCCACTTTTAAGCGGCACATATCAGGATCAAGCTTATCAACTAATTGCAAAGCAGCATGTTTATTATCAAAATCTAAGGCGACTAAAATCGGTTTGTTACTCATTATTTCTCCATTTGCTTTGCGGTATACACTATTTTTTGCACTAATTAAGCACTACTCACCGTCCAAGCCGCGAATACGTTTAATGCTCCCCCAGTTTTTGCATGAGGGGCAATGCCAATAGAGACTATGGGAAGGGAAACCACATTCACTGCATCGATATCCGGGACGGTACTTTATTTGCTGTTCAACCAATTTTTCTAACATGCTGAGACTTTCTTTGGCTTGGCCCTCTTCGGCTTGCTGGACATGCATCTGCATTAGATGCTGAAAACTTTTCATCGTTGGGTGACGATACAAACCATCCAAAATCAGCTTTTCAGCTTCATCACTTTCACCCTGCTCAATAAGATTATGCGCTAAATTAACCGCGACACTTGCACCAGCACCTTCTGCCAGAGCTTGTCGTAAAAAGTCACAATAGCCAATGAGATCACCGCGTTCAGTGAAAGCTTGCTTAGCCGTAGGCAACGCATCTGGGACCAGTTCAATATCAGCATCCAATAATTTAATCAACATGTCATGACACTTAGCCAGTTCACCCAGCGCTAGATATTGATCCGCTAACGTCAGTATTGCCCTACCACAATCTGGGGCCTGTTTAATGGCTGACAGTAGCATTTTCACTTGATCTCGGCTCTTTGTTTCCTCACCTGCAAGTTCACAATAAAAATGTGCCGTATTATGGCGTAAAACCTGCTGACGCTTGCGTTTAAGGCTGTTAATTATATTGATCGCTTTTTGCCATTCTTTCGTCACTTGATAAATATCGATGAGATGATCTTCAGCCATTTCACTGTGATCATTTTGCTTCACAAGATTCAAAAATATTTCTTCAGCACGATCATAAAAACCTGCAGCTTGGTAATCTTTGCCTAACTCCATCATGGCAATATCACGTTGTTCATTGCCTAAACTGGGTCTAGCAATGAGATTTTGATGAATACGAATAGAGCGGTCAACTTCTCCTCTTTTTCGAAAAAGTGATCCCAATGAAAGGTGAGTGTCTATGGTCTCATCATCGACATCAAGCATAGAAATAAATAGATCAACTGCTTTATCTGATTCATTTGAAAGAAGAAAGTTTAAACCCGTAAAGTAATCTCGGCTTAACTTTTTATGCTCATTACCCTGCTTATGTCTGACACTTCTACGGCCCATGTACCACCCGTAACCTGCTGCTATGGGAAGCAACAGAAACAATATCTCTAGCATACTAGACGTCTATTTCCGGCACTAAGCTACTGTCTTTTTTATTTTCAAGACGTTGATTTTTTTTATTGGCGGTATGTAGCATAAGCTTTAGTTTTCCGATGTGGTACATGGCAAACATCCAGCTAATGAGAAATCCAACGAGAAAGACCACCGCTAACACAATAGGTAATCTAAATTCTCCTTGAGCGATAAAATAGCTAATGGTCACCACTTGCTCATTACGAGCACCAAATATGAGCGCTAAAAAGAAGAATAGTGCCACTAACACTGTGATGATAAAAGACTTCACGTTACACTCCAGACTAGGATTGATATGACTTGATTATCCAAGAATTTGACTCAAGATACCACTCATACCTAACGAATTAGGCATAAAAAAGCCTCCTTAGAGGAGGCTTTTAAAACAATGTTGATTAAACGTTTATCATGTCGACACGTTCACGCAGTTCTTTGCCTGGCTTAAAGTGCGGTACATATTTGCCATCCAATTCAACTGAGGTACCAGTTTTTGGATTACGGCCAGTACGTGGTGCACGAAAATGGAGAGAAAAACTACCAAAACCACGGATCTCTATTCGATCACCGCCTTCTAATGTTTGAGTCATTTGCTCTAACATCTCTTTGATAGTACTTTCCACTTCTTTAGCCGACAGCTGAGACTGCCTCATGGCAAGTTTTTCGATCAGTTCGGATTTGGTCATCCTATACCCTCTATTATCAAGCCTAACACTGTCACCTATCAGGGGCTAAGCCCCTGAAATTAAGGCAAATTACTTACGAGCCGCTTTGAATGCTTCAGCCATAGCTGAGCTCATCACGTCATCTTCTTGCTTATGGTTCAAGCTGTCCATTGCTTCTTTTTCATCAGCTTCATCTTTCGCTTTAATAGAAAGACTAATTGTACGGTTCTTACGGTCAACGCCCATGAATTTAGATTCAACGGCTTGGCCTACAGAATAAACGGTAGATGCATCTTCGATACGCTCACGAGAGATATCAGATACACGTAAGTAACCTTCAACCGTTTCAGCTAATTCAATAGTAACACCTTTAGCGTCAACAGCTGTTACTGTACCATTTACAATAGCACCTTTCTTCTTATCTGCAAGATATGCATTGAATGGATCGTCTTCAGTTTGCTTAACACCTAAACTAATACGCTCACGTTCAGGATCAACAGACAGGACAACAGCGTTGATTTCATCACCTTTCTTGTAATCAGATACAGCTTCTTCGCCTGTACCATTCCAAGAAATATCAGAAAGATGTACTAAACCATCAATACCACCGTCAAGACCGATGAAGATACCGAAGTCAGTGATTGACTTGATCTTACCCGTCACTTTATCGCCTTTAGCAAAACGATCTGCAAAGTCATCCCACGGGTTAACTTTACACTGCTTAAGACCTAAAGAAATACGACGACGCTCTTCATCGATGTCAAGTACTAACACTTCAACTTCATCACCTAAGTTAACCACTTTAGATGGGTGAATGTTCTTGTTAGTCCAATCCATTTCAGACACGTGGACCAAACCTTCAACGCCTTCTTCAATTTCAACGAAACAACCATAGTCAGTTAGGTTAGTAACACGACCGGTTAAACGTGTATTTTCAGGGTAGCGCTTGCTGATTTCTAACCATGGATCTTCGCCTAGTTGCTTAAGACCAAGTGACACACGAGTGCGTTCACGATCATACTTAAGTACTTTAACGTTGATTTCATCACCAACATTGACAATTTCAGATGGATGCTTAACACGCTTCCACGCCATATCAGTGATATGCAGTAGGCCGTCAACGCCACCTAGGTCTACGAATGCACCGTAGTCAGTAAGGTTCTTAACGATACCCTTAACTGCTTGACCTTCTTGTAGGTTCTCAAGAAGAGCATCACGCTCTGCACTGCTTTCAGATTCGATAACAGCACGACGAGAAACAACAACGTTGTTACGCTTCTGGTCTAGCTTGATAACTTTAAATTCTAGATCTTTGTTTTCTAGGTGAGCAGTGTCACGTACTGGACGAACGTCAACTAGAGAACCTGGTAGGAATGCACGAATACCATTTAATTCAACAGTAAAACCGCCTTTAACCTTGCCATTGATGATACCAATCACCGTTTCAGCTTCTTCGTACGCTTTTTCTAGAACGATCCAAGCTTCGTGACGCTTAGCTTTTTCGCGAGATAATTGAGTCTCACCGAAGCCATCCTCAACAGAGTCAAGCGCTACGTCAACAGAATCACCAACAGCGATTTCAAGTTCGCCTTGAGCATTTTTGAATTGCTCAGCTGGGATTGGGCTTTCAGACTTAAGACCTGCATCAACCAGTACCATACCGTTTTTAATCGATACAACGACACCAGTGACGATAGAACCAGGGCGGAACTCAAGTTCATTTAGGGATTGTTCAAATAGATCAGCAAAAGATTCAGTCATGTTTTTAGTTACTTACTTTAATAAACCACGCACCATCCTGGCCGTGGAGTTCAGTAAAATTATTCGCTTCATCCATGATACGAATAGGTAAAGCGCCAGCTAACATTAGCCCACGCTCGATAAATTAGTTTGTATATGTGCTAATATAAGATCGAGCACTTCTTCTATTCCAATTTCAGAGGTATCAATCACTAATGCATCGTCAGCAGCCATCAAAGGAGCAACACTGCGATTCATATCACGATCATCACGCTCTTTTATCTCAGATAATATCTTTTCAATATTAACATCGAAGCCCTTGTCTCGCAACTGATTATAACGCCTTTGCGCCCTTTCTTCAGCCGATGCAATTAAATAAATTTTTGTCTGCGCTTTAGGAAAGACAACGGTGCCCATATCTCGACCGTCTGCGATTAAGCCTGGCGTTTCATTAAACGCACGCTGACGACGCAACAAGGCTTCTCTAACTCTAGGAAAAGCCGCCACTTTTGATGCAGCATTAGAGCACTCTTGGGTACGGATATCATTTGATACATCTTCACCTTCAAGCACCACTTTAATGCCGTTACTTCCCGTCCCCGTCATAAACCTTACGTCTAAATGCGCAGCAAGTAAGGTAAGAGAATTTTCATTATCGACGGCCACATTATGATGAATAGCTGCCAACGCTAACACACGGTATATCGCACCACTGTCTAATAATTTCCAACCTAAACGTTCAGCTAACAATTGACTTATTGTACCTTTCCCAACACCGCTTGGGCCATCAATTGTGACAACAGGAGCCAGTTCTGACATAAGTTTCTCCACAGTAAAATCTGTCTTCCCTAAGATTTTTTAAATGAGTTCAGTACCGATCTCGGCAACAACACTCTACCCGAAAAATCAGCGCGCGTATTGTAAACTATCTGGTAACAGAAAGCGGCAAATATTTGCACTAAAATTGAATAAGCTGTTATAAATCAAATAAAAACAGGTGTTTCAAACAAGATCTACTTAATCTGAAACAAGATCACTGTCAGGCTGACGTCGCATAACAACAGGTTTTAGCAAGCCAATGCGTTAAACTGTTCAAAATAGTCTGGAAATGTTTTGGAAGTGCAATCAGGATCATTGATCGTAATACCACAATCGGCAAAGGCTAGCATAGAAAAACACATGGCCATTCTATGATCGTTATAAGTATCAATAGCGGCAGTATTGAGCACCTTTGGTGGTGTGACACTAATGTAATCGTGCCCTTCATCAACAATCGCACCCACTTTACGTAATTCTGTTGCCATCGCTGCGAGCCTATCGGTCTCTTTAATACGCCAGTTATAAATATTACGAATATGGGTGGTCCCGGTTGCAAACAACGCCGTGGTTGCGATAGTCATTGCTGCATCAGGAATATGATTCATGTCCATATCCACCGCATGTAATTTTGATACCCGTGAGATAATATAATCATCGCCCCACTCAATATCAGCGCCCATCTTTTCCAGTACATCAGCAAATTTGACATCACCTTGGATACTTAATCGACCAACACCAGTGACTTTAACCTCGCCGCCTTTAATCGCAGCTGCAGCGAGAAAATAAGACGCTGATGAAGCATCACCCTCTACCAATATTTTGCCCGGCGAGACATAAGTTTGGCCAGCTTTGATTTCAAAACGTCCATAATCGTGGTTAATCACTGTAACACCAAACTGAGCCATTAACGCAATCGTGATATCAATATAAGGTTTAGAGACCAACTCGCCTCTAATCTTGATATTCACATCACCTTTAGCCAGCGGCGATACCATCAGTAATGCCGTGAGGAACTGACTGGAAAGGTCGCCTGCTATTTCGACATCGCCAGCATTAAGGCCAGTTGCCTTAATTGTTAGCGGTGGAAAACCCTCATTTTTCAAATAGACTATATCCGCGCCTAACTGCCTTAACGCATCAACAAGATCGCCAATTGGGCGTTCCTCCATACGAGGTTCTCCCGTCAAAGTGAATTGGCCTTTTCCTAAGGTTAAGGCTGCACACAAGGGGCGCATAGCCGTCCCCGCATTGCCTAAAAATAAGTCTTGTGCTGCCTCTGAATTAAGCGCAGTACCTAGCCCCTCTAACTCACAAACGGTCTTGTCATCAGACAGACTGTAATTCACTCCCAATTGTTTCAATGACGTTAACATATAGCGAATATCATCTGAATCCAATAAATTGGTAAGTGTCGTGGTCCCTTTCGCTAACGTAGCAAGTAAGAGTGCACGGTTGGAGATGCTCTTAGAACCAGGGATGTTAATCGTTCCCTGTACTTGATTGATGGTCTCGAGACGTAGCTGCTTCATTGAATAACTTCTTTTTTATCGCGGGACAAACAACCCACAGGTTAGCAATAGATGTTCATGGTAAACAGACTGTTTAGCACCATCACGACAAAATGGTGTGCTGTTTAATCGGAGTTTGCACTTCGTGGTACTAAATTTACTGATTGAGCGCCACTATTCAACTCTTTTTTGTGTTTTTAGGCTTTTTTATCCTAAAACGGGACTTTTACTCCTCTATATTTACACTGACCAACCCTGATTGAATAAAATTGATCACATTTCAGAAAAGATGAATGGAATAACGTCAGGTAAATAATTCGATCAATTATAGCGTTCTACTATTACTGAACAATGATTTTACGTTACTCTACCATTATTGATTCAATGACTAATTTAAGGCTAATGAAGCTATGTTTGATACTCTCACCGCAATGCCAGCTGATCCTATTCTAGGCTTAATGACAAAATACCGTGACGATCCCCGTGCTTATAAGATTGATTTAGGCGTAGGCGTTTATAAAGATGAGATCGGTCATACCCCTATTTTGACCTGTGTAAAAAAAGCTGAACAACACCGTATCGACACTGAAACAACGAAGGTTTATATCGGTCCAACAGGCTCTGCCGATTTTAATTTATTACTCACTCAACTGGCTTTTGGCCACGATAACCCCGCGTTACTTGCTAATCGCATCCGCACCGTGTCAACACCGGGTGGTACAGGGGCCTTACGTGTGGCTGCAGATTTTATTCAACGTGCCAGCACTCGCACCTCAAGTGGTCAAGCCGTCATTTGGGTCAGCGATCCCACTTGGGCCAACCATACAGGGTTATTTGAAGCCGCCGGCATTATAGTGAAAACCTATCCTTATTATGACTACGACAGTAAAAGTCTTAAGTTTGATGAGATGAAAGCCGCACTCACCAAAGTAGGGCCTGATGATGTCGTACTTTTGCACGCTTGCTGTCATAATCCGAGCGGCATGGATCTTAGTACCGATCAATGGGACCAAATCGTCGAACTCACTAAAGATCAAGGCTTCACTCCGCTTATTGATATGGCGTACCAAGGTTTTGGTGACGGGATTAATGAAGATGCTTATGGTGTCCGTAAAATGGCCGCAGCCGTCGATACAATGATCCTCTGCAGTTCTTGCTCTAAAAACTTCGGCTTATATCGTGAACGCATCGGAGCCTGTTCTATCATGGGCAAAGATAGCGCATCAGTAAATGTGGCGTTTTCAGTGCTCCTCTACGTTGTACGTTGTCTCTACTCAATGCCACCGGCCCATGGCGCCGCCATTGTCGAAACCATTTTAGGCTCACCAGAACTCAAACAAGAATGGTTAGATGAATTGAAAGTCATGCGAGATAGGATCAATGGCAACCGAATCATGTTAGTCAATAAATTAACAGAAAAAGGCGCACCAGGTAACTTCGACTTTATCGTGCAGCAAAAAGGCATGTTTTCCTTCTTAGGGGTCAATCAAGAACAAGTGGCGTTACTGCAACAAAATAATGGAATTTATATGGTCGACTCTAGCCGTATTAGCATCGCAGGCATTGGATTGACCAATGTTGACCACCTAGCTGAATCAATCGCGAATGTATTATAAACCGATGATCTCGGAGTAGTTCCGACCAACGAATGCCTAGCAATCATCCACGGCTAGGCATTCATTAAACATTCGCTATTGTTTTGCTTGAGCAAACTGCGCCATAAATTCAATCAACTTCTCTACTCCAGCAAGCGGCATAGCATTGTAAATACTGGCACGCATACCACCGACACTGCGGTGGCCTTTTAACGCCACGAGTCCCGCCGTCATCGCATCAAACAAGAATTCACTATTAAGCGCTTCGTCTGTTAAATAAAACGTCACATTCATCACTGAGCGATGTTGTACCGCAACCGTATTTGAATAAAAGGCGCTGCCGTCGATAAAGTCGTATAACACGCTCGCTTTCTCTACGTTCGCCTGAGCTATCGCCTTTACGCCGCCCACAGATTTAAGCCAAGCAAAGACCTCAGCAGCAAGGTACCAAGAAAAGGTAGGCGGAGTGTTATACATAGATCCGTGTTTGACCGCTAATTTATAGTCCATAATTGAGGACTGAGGTAGACTTGGCATACTCAGCATATCATCACGCACAATGACAATACTCAAACCCGATGGACCAATATTTTTTTGAGCGCCCGCATAGATCAATCCATACTGACTCACATCTATCTCTCTAGAGAGTATATTAGAAGACATATCGGCAACAATCGGCCAAGGACTCTCAATATCATCAAAAATTTCGATACCTTCTACTGTCTCATTGGGACAATAATGCACATAGCGATATTCATCGCTCTTACCTAATAGAGGAGGAACCACAACAGTATTGATATTGTTATCATTTTTAACAATATCAATCCTATCTATTTGCGCATGACTGGTCAAGTTAACGGCTTCTTCAGCTGCAGCTTTCGACCAGCTACCTGAGACAAGATAGAGGGCTTTCCCGTTATTACCAAGAAAATTATTCACAACAGCAGAAAACTGCCCTCTACCACCACCATGCATAAATAGTAGATGATAGTTAGCGGGGATCGACATCAATTCACGCAAATCAACTTCAGCTTGTTCAGTTAAAGCAATAAACTCTTTACTGCGATGACTTATCTCCATCACAGAGGTTCCTAAACCATTCCAATCAAGCAGTTCGCTCTGTGCTTTTTGCATGACAGCTTGGGGTAACATTGCAGGGCCTGCACAAAAATTGTATGTCGCGCTCACTTTTTTCTCCTTTTAAATTAAGTCATAGGCATATTGTCATAGGATTAGATGAGCGACCTAGATTATTTTCAAATAACTCAATATTTTTTAACGAACAAAAAAAACGGGCGTCCACATGGACGCCCGTTTAGATAAACTAACACATTAGCAATTATTCATCAGTGTCTGCTGCATCATCGACTTCAGGTGTATCCGCTTCAGATCCTGTCTCAACACTATGATCGGCAATCGCTGGGATAATAGGGTTACCTTCTTCATCAAGTTCAGGAGCAGGCTCTTGGATCTCATCAATACGCTGTAAGCCAACAACTTTCTCATCTTCTACAGTACGTATTATCGTGACACCTTGAGTATTACGGCCAATACTTGATACCCCAGTGGCTGGAGTACGCACTAAGGTACCCTTGTTACTTATCAGCATTATTTCATCATTTTCGCTTACTTGTACCGCGCCAACAACCTCACCGTTACGTTCGCTTACTTTAATGGAAACAACGCCTTTAGTACCACGACTCTTAGCAGGGTATTCGCTTAGATCTGTGCGTTTACCGTAACCATTCTCTGTCACCGTTAAAATATCACCCTTACCTTTAGGCACGATAAGAGACACCACTTGCTGTCCCGCTTCGAGTTTAATGCCGCGCACACCCGTTGCGGTACGACCCATCGCACGTAGCGCAATCATTTCTTCACCTGTTTCAGGATCCAATTTAACTTCGCCTGTTTCTGAGCTGCGAGCTTTTTCGTTAAACCTAACAACTTTACCTTCGTTAGAGAACAACATGATATCGTCATTACCGTCTGTAATATCAACGCCAATAAGCTGATCGCCATCCTTAAGGTTAACCGCAATAATGCCATTCGCACGTGGATTACTGTATGCCGTCAATGCGGTCTTTTTAACTGTACCGTGAGACGTTGCCATGATGATATACTTATCTTCAGCATATTCGCGCACTGGCAAAATAGCCGTAATGTGTTCGCCTTCTGCAAGTGGTAAGAGATTAACAATTGGCCGTCCACGTGCTGTACGGCTCGCCAGTGGTAACTGGTAAACCTTAAGCCAATACATTTTACCAAAATCTGAGAAACACAAGATAGTATCATGGGTGTTAGCAACAAGAAGCTTTTCAACAAAGTCTTCATCTTTCACTTTCGTTGCGGCTTTACCTTTACCACCACGACGCTGCGCTTGGTAATCGGTGAGCACTTGATACTTGGCATAACCAAGATGTGAAAGAGTTACCACCACATCTTCTTCATTGATCAGATCTTCAAGACTCATATCAACTTCATTAGCATTAATCACGGTCCGGCGTTCGTCACCAAAATTAAGCAGCACTTCATTGAGCTCTTCGGTGATCACTTCCATCAACCGAGTTGAGCTGCGAAGAATATAAAGTAAGGCAGCAATGATCTCGAGTAGTTCTTCATACTCTTTTAAGATCTTCTCATGCTCAAGACCCGTTAATTTGTGCAAGCGTAAATCCAAAATAGCTTGTGCTTGCTGCTCAGTTAAGTAGTAACGACCCTCTCGAATGCCGTATTCTGGGGCTAACCATTCAGGGCGAGCGGCATCGTCACCAGCTTTTTCAAGCATACCCTGCACATGGCCCAATTCCCATCCTGCATCAATCAGCTTAATTTTAGCTTCTGCTGGTGTGGGAGAGGCTTTAATCAATGCAATGATAGGATCGATATTGGCCAATGCAATGGCTAAAGACTCAAGAATGTGTGCACGATCGCGGGCTTTACGTAACTCAAAAACCGTACGACGAGTGACGACTTCGCGGCGATGCAAAATAAAACATTCTAGCATTTCTTTAAGGTTAAACAGTTTCGGCTGACCATTGGTCAATGCCACCATGTTTATGCCAAAAGAACACTGCATCTGTGTTTGAGCGTACAAGTTGTTAAGCACAACCTCACCCACTTCACCACGCTTGATCTCAACAACAATACGCATACCGTCTTTATCAGACTCGTCACGTAAACCACTAATGCCTTCGATTTTTTTATCTTTTACCAGTTCTGCAATCTTTTCAATCAAGCGTGCTTTATTCACTTGATAAGGGATTTCATGAACAATAATACGTTCGCGGCCATTGTCTTCAGTCTCTACTTCCGCTTTAGCGCGCATGACTGCGCGGCCACGACCAGTATGATAACCGTCAATAATGCCCTTACGGCCATTGATGATCCCTGAAGTGGGGAAATCAGGTCCAGGGATGTACTCCATCAATTCGTTGATGGTTAAATCTGGATTTTCAATCAGCGCTAAACAACCGGCGAGCACTTCACTTAGATTGTGTGGCGGAATGTTCGTCGCCATCCCAACAGCAATACCCGATGAACCATTGACCAGCAAGGTGGGGATCCGGGTAGGCAATACCGCAGGAATAAATTCGGTGCCATCGTAGTTAGGCACAAAATCCACTGTCTCTTTGTCAAGATCGGCTAATAGTTGATGCGCCACTTTGTCCATGCGAATTTCGGTATAACGCATTGCCGCGGCAGCATCACCATCGACTGAACCAAAGTTACCTTGCCCATCAATCAAGGGATAACGCATTGAGAAGGGCTGAGCTAAACGAACAATAGTATCGTAAACAGCTGTATCACCATGTGGGTGGTACTTACCAATAACATCGCCAACAACACGAGCCGATTTTTTATAAGGTTTATTCCAATCGTTTTTAAGCTCACTCATCGCGAACAATACGCGACGGTGCACTGGTTTTAAACCATCGCGAACATCGGGTAATGCTCGGCCTACGATCACACTCATGGCGTAATCTAGATATGAATTTTTTAATTCGTCTTCAATATTAATTGGAGTTATAGATGAAGCCAGATCAGTCATAAACTGCTCGATCCCTTGAATTTTAGTCGATAATTCAACACCCAAAATTGGAGAGTAAAATTACCGAGCCTGAAAACGTGATTTATCATTCTAACACAGTTATTTTTTGCCGCCAGACCCTATTGAAAATTCGCGATAAATTAACGATTCATCAAAGATATATTTACCTTTCTTTACCATGTTCACCATTTCAATCAATTCGTTAAAATATCACCCCATTCTTCTTGGGCTTATGAATACCGATAGGTATAATGAAGAACAACATACAGCTTACAGGTGATATACCGTGCAGCAAGATACGCAAAAAGCAATCAATGTCGATCCCAATGAAATAGCCAAATTTGAAAAAATGGCCGTCACCTGGTGGGATCCAGAAGGCGAATTTAAGCCGCTGCATCAATTAAATCCTTTGCGTCTAAACTACATTGATCAAACCTGTGGCGGCGTATTTGGTAAACGTATTCTCGATGTCGGCTGCGGCGGTGGGATTTTATCAGAAAGTATGGCCCGCATTGGCGCTAACGTCGACGGACTCGATATGGGCACAGAGCCTTTAGATGTCGCCAGACTGCACGCACTGGAAATGGGCGTTGATGTTCACTATATACAAGACACGGCAGAATCACATCGAGATAACCACCTACAAGCTTATGATGTCATCACCTGCATGGAAATGTTAGAGCATGTCCCTAACCCACAATCGGTGATCCAAGCCTGTGCAGATATGCTAAAGCCTGGTGGTTATGCTTTCTTTTCCACCATTAATCGCAACCTGCGTGCTTATGTTGAAACCATATTAGGAGCAGAATACCTGCTTAAAATGCTACCGATAGGCACACATGATCATAAAAAATTTATTAAACCTTCAGAGCTAATCTCATTGGCAGAACATGCAGAACTTTTTTGTGAAAATGCCACAGGCATCACCTTCAATCCACTCACCGACACATTTCGCTATACCAAGCGTGTTGATGTTAACTATATGATAGCAACAAAAAAGAGCCAAGATTAATGACCGATATCTCCCCAGTTTGTAGCAAACCAATCATTAAAGCGGTATTATTTGATCTCGACGGCACCTTAGTTGACACCGCCCCCGATCTGGTTGCGGCGCTCAATCTAAGTTTAGCTGAATATCATTACCCACAAGTCATATTCGATGAGATGCGTCACACCGCCTCCAACGGCAGCTTAGCCATGGCTAAAGCTGCACAACCGAATATGACTGAAGCTGAGCAAATCAACATACAACAAGGACTACTCCGCCATTATGCTCAAATCAACGGCCAACATAGCCACCTATTTGAGGGGATCGCGGCCCTGCTTGATTATTTGGATGCACAATCCATCCCTTATGGTATTGTGACCAATAAGCCCGCCCGTTTTACTCGTCCGCTGCTCGATGTATTAGGGCTAACGGCTAGCATGAAAACCGTGATAAGTGGTGACAGCACTCGGGTGCCCAAACCTGATCCTGCGCCCATGCTACTGGCCGCTCAGCAAATCAACTGTGCACCTGAGCATATTCTCTATTTAGGCGATGCTGAACGAGACTTAGTTGCTGCCGCTAACACCAAAATGTTAGGGGCTATCGCAATGTGGGGGTACATTGCACCTGACGACAGGCCAGAACTGTGGCCACAAGATCACACCGTCCATTCACCTCAAGATGTCATTGACATTTTACAGCACCAATCTGCTCAGTTGAACTAGTCGTTGTTAGGCTGGTTACGCACAAAGATACGTCGAGGAAACGCATCCATTTGTGCTGCCAGCTTTTAATATCGTTAACAACACATGCCATCAGAGTCACTGATACTCACACAAAACCCTATTCCTTTTACACCTCTCAAAAGCCCGCTTATTCTAACGGTAAGATCAAATCAATGAACGTAAAAATTATGCTTTTCATTCACCTCAAGATGTGGTTGCGATTTTAATGTTTCAGCAGCCAAAGTCGTTCATTTTATCTGATTATTTTTTAGCGGATGATCAACAAAAATAGCCAAAAGATCGCCAATCGATCGAAGTAAATTTATACTGCCAACACCTGCTCAAAATGACAGCAAACCCCAGCAGACCCACAAGCAAAGGTCACTAAAGGTAAGTCATCGCTAACCCCTATTTTTATCCTCAACTTATCCACAAGATGTACCCAGATCCCGAGTCAAATTCATACTTGCTAAATCACCAAAACCTCACTATCTTGTACATTATCAATTAAAAAACACCATATGTAGTGTGTAAGTCACTGTTAGAGACACTAAAGATGTATTGTTTTTATCATGAAAATGATCTTTCCACACCATTGACTGATGCATAGCATGGGATCTTAAAACAACCGTTTTTTCTGTCACCAAACACACTATATAAACCAGGACCTTATGAACAGTAATTTGAAAGTCACAAAACGCAGTGGCGAACGCGAAATCATCGATCTCGAGAAAATTCACCGTGTGATCACATGGGCAGCAAAAGACCTAACCAATGTATCGGTCTCTGAGGTAGAACTTCGTTCTCACTTGCAGTTTTTTGATGGGATCCCAACCGAAGCTATTCATGAAACTATCATTAAAGCTGCTGCCGATCTTATCTCTCCAGAATCGCCTGATTATCAGTTTTTGTCTGCCCGTTTAGCGATATTTCATTTGCGTAAAAAAGCCTTTGGTCAATTCGAACCCCCAAAGTTGTATGATCACGTTGTTAAATTGGTTGAAATGGGCAAATATGATACCCATATTCTTCAAGATTACAGTCGTGAAGAGCTCGATATCTTGGACGGATATATCGACCATTGGCGTGACATGGATTTTTCCTACGCAGCTGTCAAACAGCTAGAAGGTAAATATCTGGTGCAAAACCGTGTTACACACGAAATTTATGAGAGCGCACAATTTCTCTATATATTAGTTGCAGCCTGTTTATTTGCCAATTATTCACGTGAGACGCGTTTAGAGTACATTAAGCGTTTTTACAATGCGGTATCGACCTTTAAAATTTCGCTACCCACCCCGATCATGGCGGGCGTACGCACACCCACACGCCAATTCAGCTCATGTGTATTAATTGAGTGTGATGATAGTTTAGATTCCATCAACGCCACAGCCTCTTCCATCGTTAAATATGTCAGTCAACGTGCTGGCATCGGCATTAACGCCGGCCGTATTCGAGCATTAGGCAGCCCTATCCGTGGGGGCGAAGCATTTCATACTGGTTGCTTGCCTTTTTTCAAGTATTTTCAAACAGCAGTAAAATCGTGTTCTCAAGGTGGCGTACGTGGTGGTGCTGCCACATTGTTTTACCCATTATGGCACCTTGAAGTGGAGTCATTACTGGTATTAAAAAATAATCGAGGCGTCGATGACAACCGCGTTCGCCATCTTGATTACGGTGTACAACTGAATAAACTCATGTATCAGCGCTTGATCAAAGGCGGGGTGATCAGTTTATTCAGCCCATCGGATGTACCAGGGCTATACGATGCTTTCTTTGAAGATCAAGACGAGTTTGATCGCCTTTACCTTCAATATGAAGCCGATCCTACGGTACGTAAGCAACAAATAAAAGCCACAGAGTTGTTTGGTTTAATGATGCAGGAGCGCGCCTCTACTGGGCGGATCTACATTCAAAATATCGATCACTGCAATACTCACAGTCCTTTTGACAGCAAAGTGGCTCCGATCAGACAATCTAACTTGTGCCTTGAAATTGCGCTGCCCACCAAACCACTAAACAATGTTAATGATCCCGAAGGCGAAATAGCCCTTTGCACCTTATCAGCATTAAATTTAGGGGCGATTAAAGACCTAGCAGAGCTTGAACCCCTTGCCGATCTGGCTGTTCGTGCGCTGGATAATTTGCTCGATTACCAAGATTACCCCTTGATCGCAGCTGAAAAATCATCCATGAACCGTCGCACTTTAGGCATAGGCGTGATCAATTTTGCCAACTACTTAGCCAAAGAAGGCGTGCGGTATTCAGATGGCTCTGCCAATAACATTACCCACAAGACATTCGAAGCCATTCAGTTCTACCTCTTGAAAGCCTCAATGAACTTGGCTAAAGAGCAAGGCCCTTGTCCGGCATTTCATGAAACGACCTATTCTAAAGGTGTGTTGCCCATCGACACATACAAACGGGCACTCGATGCAATTTGTGATGAGCCGCTGCACATGGATTGGGACACACTACGCCAAGATATCGTGACTCATGGGCTACGCAATTCAACACTGTCGGCATTAATGCCCTCAGAAACATCATCACAGATCTCCAATGCAACCAATGGCATTGAACCACCACGAGGTCTTATTAGTGTCAAATCGAGTAAAGATGGTCAGTTGAAGCAAGTGGTCCCTGATTTTAATAAATACCAACACAGCTATGAACTACTGTGGCAAATGCCAAATAACGAGGGTTACTTACAGCTGGTTGGTTTGATGCAAAAGTTTGTCGATCAAGCCATTTCAGCCAACACTAACTATGATCCATCCCGTTTTGATAACCAAAAAGTCCCCATGCAAGTCTTGCTACAAGATCTGCTTAATGCGTACAAACTTGGTATTAAAACGCTTTACTATCACAACACACGTGATGGTGCATCAGACAACCATGATGACATGGTCAGCGTCGAACAAGAAGACGATGACTGTGCTGGCGGTGCGTGTAAGATTTAACCAACTTTACCCAGTCTCAATGCAATAGCACTGAGTTTGTTATCAATGTAAACTGGGGCACAATGCCCCATTATTCTGGAAAAAAAATGGCCTACTCTACTTTTTGTCAAACACCTAATGATGCACGTCTAGAACCTATGTTTTTAGGACAGTCGGTCAACGTTGCACGTTACGACGTACAAAAATATGAAGTGTTTGAAAAGTTGATTGAGAAACAACTTTCTTTTTTTTGGCGCCCAGAAGAAGTCGATGTCAGCAAAGATAAAATTGATTATGCGAGCCTTCCAGATCATGAAAAACACATTTTCATCTCTAACTTAAAATACCAGACCCTGCTTGACTCCATTCAAGGACGATCGCCTAACGTAGCCTTCTTACCTTTGATATCCTTGCCTGAGCTTGAGACTTGGATTGAAACTTGGTCTTTTTCTGAAACCATCCACTCACGCTCTTACACACACATTATTCGTAATATCGTTAATGATCCATCCGTTATTTTCGAAGATATTGTTGAAAATAAAGAAATTTTAAAGCGTGCAGCTGACATTGCTCAATACTATGATGTCTTGATTGAATTAACTCAAGCCTTTCATCTGCTCGGTGAAGGTACTCACGTCATCAATGGTAAAGAATTGATTGTCACCCAACGTGAAATTAAAAAAGCCCTCTACCTTTGTATGATGTCAGTTAATGCATTAGAAGCCATTCGCTTTTACGTCAGTTTCGCTTGCTCTTTTGCCTTTGCTGAACGTAGGGTCATGGAAGGGAATGCTAAAATTATCCGCTTAATCGCCCGTGATGAAGCCTTACACTTGGTCGGTACGCAACACATCATCAAAATCATGCAAACGGGCAATGACGATCCAGAAATGGGCGAGATAGCCAAAGAGTGTGAACAGCAAGCGTACGATTTGTTTGTTAAAGCTGCCGAACAAGAAAAAGAATGGGCTAAGTACTTGTTCAAAGACGGATCCATGATCGGCCTAAACGAACAAATCTTATGTCAATATGTTGAGTTTATAACTAACGAGCGCATGAAGTCGGTTAATTTAGCCCAGCCCTACCCAGAAATAACCAACCCGCTACCTTGGATGAGAACCTGGTTAGAAAGTGATTCCGTGCAAGTTGCCCCACAAGAAGTGGAAGTGTCATCGTACCTTGTTGGTCAAATAGATTCGTCCATTGATGAAAGTGAGTTTGAAGACTTTGACCTTTAATCCTCGTTTAAAAAAAGCGCCTATTATCAGTTTGCAAGGTCAACCTGTGGCGCTTTTTACTGAGCAGCACTGCAATATCTTAATGGCACTTGAGCAAAAAAAGATTCAACTTTTCTCAGAATGCCGCAATGGCTATTGCGGCGCCTGTAAAACCAAGGTGATCAGTGGCTCTGTGACTTACCATCTTCAACCATTGGCACACCTAGAAAAAGACGAATGTTTACCATGCTGCTGTAGCCCAAACTCAGATCTGGATCTTGAACTGAGCGCTCATTACATAACCGCTGTGGGTAAAGCAGTCACCACATCAAGCTAACAATATCATCCCACTAACCTGAGTTCGATAACCCGTATCGGCTCAGGTATCAAGCGACTCCCCTCTCATCACCCTCCCTATACTAGCCTGATTAAGCACAACCAGACATCTGACTTTGTGCTTGATTGGCGTTAAGTCACCGAGCGTTATATGCACCTGTTCATGGTGGTAATACCTAATATATTCTTCAACACCTTGCTTCATTGACTCTCGTGTTAAATCCACCATGTTTACCAGCCACTCGTGCTTAAACGACCAAAGAATCGCTCAACGACACAATATCTTTTGTCATAAACATACTATAAGGATCTTCTTTATAACCACCAAATGGTTCACACTCTTGAAAACCAAATTGTAGATAAAGCTTCTGTGCTGGTAAAAAAGCATTCATAGTGCCAGTTTCCAAGCTCAGTTTTTTATACGAACGAATATTCGCTTGACGTATAATATGTTCCAATAGCTTACGAGCGATGCCTTTACGTAATTGATTCGTTGATGTACGCATTGATTTGATTTCTCCATGCTCTTTATCTAATTCTTTTAAAGCACCAATTCCTGCTAACTCCTCATTTACCCAGAAACTCCAAAAAGTGACATTGGGTGATTCAAGAGCACTTAAATCTAGTGCGTGAACACTTTCAGGTGGTGAGTGAGAAAGCATGTCCTCATGATGTATCTTTAATAACGTTACCACTTTTTCATTTCTTAATTCACCAATTCGAATATCCATTTACCACCTCAACTTGATAATGTCACCTAATGCCCCATTAAGGGGAAATTAATAGCTTGCTAGAATATTGATCAGAGCGAAAACAGCAAACTGTCTATTTTCCAGTCGTTGGCGTGTTCAACTACCAGAATAAGGACTCGGCTGCCATATGATGCTGGATCGATTAGCCCACTCTACTGACTAATGGCTAAACGAGTGGCCAGACTTAAAAAGATAACCCCTAATAAACCCTCTATATGCCGTCCTAAACTTAATTTATTGCCTACTAAGCTACCAAACTGACTCAATATTATTGAAAAAATACTATTAACCAATAAAGCAAAAAAACTTAGCATAAAACCTAATATTAAAATTTGGACAGAAAGAGAACCCGTACCAGTAGTAAATTGAGGTAAAAACAAACTAAAGAACAATAAAGCCTTTGGATTAAGTAAATTATTTAAGAGCCCCTTATTGATAAGGCTCAGGTTAGTTACATTTTCAGTAATGTTAGTTTGACTACTTTGTAAGTTATTACGGTACCAGCTGAGTAACATTTTTATGCCTAAATAACTTAAATATAATGCTCCAACTATTTTTATAGCATATGCAAACATGGGAATAGATTGCATTAATTGCCCTAAACCAAATGCAACGAGTAATGTTTGTAAAATACCAGCACTAAATACACCTATTGATATCATTAGTCCTGCATTAAAGCCTTTTGTAGAAGAGTAAGTGGAAATCAACACTAAATCAGGCCCCGGTGACATTACGAGGAAGACAATAGCAGTAAAAAATAAAGGTAAAATAGTAAAATCTATCATGGAGATATCTCAATCTAATTTAAGGAAACTAACAGCTTATTAACTAGCGACAAGATAACGTTTCTGTCTGCTTATTCATTTTATCATGTTACGAAAAACTATACCCAACGACCTCAAGATGTAGGATTCAATCAGCCATCCTATAAGGGCTCTGAAACGAGCATGTTGAAATGACTTAGGGATATAACCGTTTTTCCATTAGCAAAAGATCCCAAACTTCACCGTCAAAAGATCGGGTGCCAGATTGATGTGAAGTAACGATAAACCCCAATGATTGGTAACAATTCTTTGCAATTTCGTTTCGTTCAAACACCGCCAAAGACAACAGCAGAGCATTGTGCTTCATTTTGGCTAACTGAATTAATTGGTTTAGCATTAACGTTGAAATACCTTGACCCCGAAAGCCATCAGATACAAACACACGGCAAATACGACAGTGAGATTGTGAAACTTTGAACAATTCCACATAGCCTGCATTTTTTCCATCAACAACAAAAATAAATGGGAACACTTCAGCCTGAGAACAATGCTGACTTAATTGATAACTATCTAAGGGGAAATTAAACTTTGGGCCACCCCATTGATAATTCAACTTGTCAGAATCGATCCAACGAATGAGTATCCCATAGTCTTCCTTTTCAAATACTCTCAGTTCCATTTTTATCCCTAAGGTTATAGCGCCCCAATAAGGGGTTAAACATTGTGTAGCCATTTGCTTGTTAATCCTGCGATACAACATCCCATCGGAAAAGACCTTTAATATCGAGATTGGCTCCTAAACGCTCATAAAACTTGATTGCACCGAGATTGTCTTGTTCAACTGCCCACTTGATCCGACTGGCACGTTTAGCTAAACAGACCTCTTTAGCTTTAAGCATCAATAATTCACCTATCTGCTTACCTCTGAACTTTTCCCATACAAATACATCATCAATATTCATATAAGTTGAACCAAGCCAAATTGAATAATTCCACGTGTAAGAACAGTATCCAGCAACTTCACCATCCATTTCAGCTAATAGCACGCCGAATGAAGGGGTATCTCCAAATCCAAAATTGACTAATTCATCTTTAGTCGTTACTACGTATTGCTCTTGGTCATGATGCTTTGCGATAGCAATAATCAAATCATACACAATATCAATATCCGATAATGTCGCTTTTCTAATGGTTACCACTAAAATCTCCGAGTAGGTTTAATGCCTCACTAAGAGGCAAATAATTGTTCGCTAAAATAAGCGACGCAGGAGCAAAAACCAATGGTTATTTGTCCTGCTTTAACGACTTATTAGCTGTAATTTCTTGAACGCTAGCAACAAGTTCTTTACTTGATTCAGTTATTATTTGAGTAGCACCGCACAACCCCAGAGTAGGAGTAATGCCTTTTTTACCAAAAACAACATACCTATACCCGACTGCAGCGGGACTGGAACACATACCTTCTTCAATATAAGAAACTAAAGTGTCGGTGTCAGGTGAGCCTTTTAATGTTTCAATATTAGATAAGTAGTTTACAACTCGTTTAGGGCCATTAACCTGTGCTGAGGTAATTTGACCAACATAGATGAAATCTGCGTTTTGAACTGACTCTTCTAGGCTTGATGAAAAGCAGGTGCAAGCACTCGATAAAAAAGAAGTGAATAATAGTGTGATTGATATTATGAATCTCAATTTGTACTCCTTTACAGCTGACGCCTTGCTAAGCCACTTTACTATTTAGTTTTGTTTGGATACTCCATTATCCAGTTGGTTTCCCAATTTTTACCATCATCCTTAGAAAATGCCTGTTCCCAAACAGGTGACTCTGGGTTTTCCAGAATCCACTTAAATCTCACTTTTATTGGTATTCCATTATATTCTTCGTCTGTATAAAACAGGCCAATACCATTAGAAAATTCGCCAAGAACAGGTTTATCAATTACGTCTGGCGTTCTGCCATCTAGCCACCAAATTGCCCATTTTTTTGATTCTTCATTATACGATCGAATAGCTTTTGCTCGAAAAGTTGAATCTGGAAATTCAAGAATATGATCTTCAACGTTACCGTAGCCCCCAAGAGTTTTTATGGCGGATGAAACTCCCGAAAATTCAATCCACTCATCACCCCCTTTTAATATATCTTTTAAGCGTTTATGCTTTATATTCCAGCTACCTATAATAAAATCAAAATCACTAGGTGAAGATTAAAATCCTGATACCATAACATTACCTTTATCTTTGTTTAAATTCGGGAATATCATAACATGCATGCTGTATAAATAAACAGTGTTTATCAATAAATTAAATTATTGGCACTGGTACTAAGGGAGCATGCTGACTAGAATAAAGTCGTGCTATTGTGACCATTTCAAACAGAGCCATTGCTCGAACTGTTATTTGCTATTAAAGGGACAACTTCTCACTAGCTCGGGCTTGTTCAACACTTGGGATAAGGACGCGGCTTCGCGCGGCCTATCCTTATTAGTTAGGCAACATTTAGCATCATGATAGTTTCATCAAACTCATCTTGTTCAACAACACTAAAATTAAAGCGTTCAAAGAAGCTTTTCATTACATCGTGTCCTTCAACGTAGCATATTGAAATAGCTTTACAATCTTCTCTTAGCTTGATTTCATCGAGAGCTAACTTAATGGCTTTCGTGCCATAACCTTTTCCTTGATGCGGTACATCTATCATGAATTGGTCAATATAAATTTCATTTGGCTTTTCATTTTCGTAGTTAGGAAAATACTGGATAAAACCAACTGGATCTTCATTGAAATAGACTGCTCGATTAACATAGTGTTCGTTAAACTTAGAACCTGCGATTGATTCTGCATTTAAAGCGACGAATTCTTCTTGTTCTTTTGTTATTTCTAGTAAGATAATATCTTCCCAATTATCTCTAGTGACTTCTCTCAGGCTAATTGCCATCGCTAAATAATACTCCTTGTTGGCTAAAAATTTTATCGTGCGCGAATCGCGCATATTTCTGCCGATGTCACGCTCATATATATAATAATTCTATTTTTAAAAAATAATATAACAAAAAAGTACATAGACTGCCATCATTAATAAAAATGATGACGAACGAAAGCTGTTAACAATTTCCCCTTATTAATTAATTGGTTATCACACCTCTCTGTCATTATTGCTTACCTGCCATATGAAACAGAAAGAGAACAAAACCACCAAATAAGATAAGCCCAACTATGACCATCACGGTTAATGTTGTTGATTTTTGCATTGAGTCTGCTAAATCTTTTGCTGGCACTAAGCCTAATGCCATTAGAATATTTAGAATAAAATCCATTTGATAATCTCCGTGTATCTGAGCATACTGACTAAAATAAAGTCGTGCTCTTGTGATCATTTCAAACAAGCCTTGTTTCCTAAATCGAGGGAACCTTTTGCCGTTAGCGTGATCTGATCCCTAAAGATAGCTATACGGAAGCTGAAAAGTGGGAAAATCTAAACATAAAATAACCAATTGGTCTCAGTACAATAAGGCGTTGATTAATCGAGGCTCACTCACTTTCTGGATTGATGAGCAAGCAATTAAGTCTTGGTATTGTTGTGAACACCACGGGCGTCGTGGTCGAGGGTTCACTTACTCTGATGTTGCTATTGAAACAGCACTCGTTGTGAAAGGCGTTTTTAACTTGTCATTACGAGCACTTGAAGGATTCACCAACTCTGTATTTCAACTTATGGATGTGCCACTGACCTCACCAAGTTATAGCTGTATAAGCAAAAGAGCTAAGACTGTTGAGATCAACTATCGAGCACCGAGTCGTGGCTCTGCGGCACATGTTGTGATTGATTCAACAGGTCTGAAAGTTTATGGAGAAGGAGAATGGAAAACGCGTAAGCATGGTAAAGAAAAACGCCGTACTTGGCGAAAGCTACACCTTGCAGTGGATAGTAATACCCATGAAATTGTGTCAGCTGAAATAAGCTTAGTTAACGTTGCCGATAATGAAGTATTTCCCACATTACTTAACCCATTAAGAAGAAATATAACTCAAGTCTCAGCTGATGGTGCCTATGACACTAAGGCATGTCATAAACTACTTCAGCGCAAAGGATGCAAGCCAACTATCCCTCCGAGAAGTCATGCTGGATATTGGGAGGATGACCACTCCAGAAATGAAGCAGTAAAAGCACTCAAGGCTAACCAATTAGCGCAATGGAAACAGGATAATGATTATCATCAGAGATCACTATCAGAAACAGCGATGTATCGATATAAACAGTTAATTAGTCCAAAACTGAGTCTTCGGGATTATAACGCTCAGGTAGGTGAAGCGTTAGCGGGTGTAAAAGCAATGAATAAAGTCATAGGGTTAGGAATGCCAGTTAGGAAACACGCTGCCTAATTGGGTGAAACACCTTGGGTTGCTGCGTTTAGAGTCGAGATTTGAGCAACAACGCCATTCAGCATTGCTATTACGATATATCTTGGTTCATCGTGAGTATTGACTGGGATCTCAATTAAATCAGGATCATTCCAAAGCAATTTAGCTACATTGAAATCCACACCATGTTTTTCAAGATTCGAGTTACTCTTAACTTCATCAAATTCAAAATCAACCATAGAGTTAAAAATATACCATTATTACTCAAAAGGCAACTTTCAATGATGTTCCGAAAAGACGGCTAACGCCAAAAGCAGAAGACCGAAAAAGCAAAGTTTTTTGTGCCCGCTGGATTACCTTGTTATCAGCCTATGTGCTTTATGGGCCTCTTTAAATACAGCCGACAGACAAGCTTAACAATCACAGCCTAACGCTGACACTTATTACTAAAAGAGAGGGATAATGCTAGAACGAACATTGAGGAGAATTTAATACAACACACTGATTATCAATAAATTAAATTATTAGCAATGATGCTAAGGGAGCAGGCTGGCTATAATTTTTGTGTATTAGTTAAGTGCACATTGCTCCGAACTGTTCTCGACTAATATCATCTATTGTAAAATTAGGTTCAATGTTTCTTGTGCATGGTATCGCACGCGTTTCTGGTGGAAAGTGCCAGATATTAAAGTGGTCGTTTGGATAAGTATCATATTGCAGCTTATCCCACCCTAAAATATTAGCCATTCTATCAATGGTAATTTTCTTCGCTGTTTGAATTTGAGCGTTAGCATCAAAGAATAAATGATACCCAGTATTAATAGCACCTGTTATAACATCGACAGCCTGTAGACCCCAATGTAACTTTGAGTTTTCCATTGATACATGTTCGATTGTCGATGACGTAGGAAGTTTAGCAAGCATATGATTAGTTATAATTTGCATAACCTCATCTTGTTTACTGTAAGAAGTGCTTTTTTGATCAATGTAGACTTTAAATTTTGAATTTAATCCATGGCTACTTTGACGTAACAAGAAGTCATATGTTGTGAAAAATGCGGCTTCTTCGTTTGAATGCCATTTCCTGTAAGGTGCTTTTGAAACTGCAATAGAATGAAACGTGCATGGGCTTTGAAGTATAAATTTTAGAATAGAAGTGCATAAATTAACTTGCCCTGAACTCTTTCGTACTTTTTCCCATTTTATTTCGCCTTGGAGCCCACTTGCATTATATATTTCTTCAATGGTTTTATTGAATACAGGCAGAAAATCTTCGGGGACGTTGAGGATTCCAATAGTGTAACAAGGGCAACCTTTATGGGTTCCACTTTCATCAGCAAATGATGCTATAAACGTCATAACTACTCCATGTTCGACTGTGCATTTAACAATTTTTAGTGCGCGAATCGCGCATATTTCTGCCGATGTCACGCTCATATATATAATAAGTCTATTTTTAACAAATAGCTTATTGCATTGCCATATATGATTTTTTATTGCTGCTGAAGATATGTTGGTACGTCAGCATTCATTGTACACCGTGGATACGTACACTGAGATTGATCAAAAACGGATGTCTCTTGCAATACAGAGAATCTCAAATCGAAGCAACACGCTTACTTGAAAAATTGGGTACGAATGCGGCAGAGAGTATCCAATGAAAGTTCGGGCTGCAAACTCCCCCATTGGAAGTTGCCGCAGTGAGTCGCAGAAAATATCGTAAGGCTCACATGGAAGTGAGACTAGATTTCGAGGGGCTGGGATGCCCCATTGAAATTGTTAGATATTTTAAGAGCAAACGGAGGAAAACAACTTCGCTGGGGCGTCATAGGTGGATGCAAGGAGGACGAGGACGAGCAGTCCTCTTTGCCCGGTGTGGTATGGGATACCACGACGTTAATTTCAAACGAAGTTTGAACAAGAAAGTATAAAAATAACATCTAAGATACAAACTTCAACAATGCCATTTAACACCACATCACCCCAAAGCTAACAAAAAATGTCATCAGCTTTCATTCGAAAGCTCACGACTTCTCTGGTTGGATAATGGAAAAATGCTGATAGGCCCGTTGGGTCGCAATCCGTCCCCTTGGCGTTCGCTGAATAAAGCCTTGTTGGATTAAAAAGGGTTCAAGAACATCTTCAATGGTTTCACGCTCTTCACCGATGGCCGCTGCCAGATTGTCTAACCCAACCGGGCCTCCCATGAATTTATCAATAATGGCTAGCAGTAATTTCCTGTCCATATAATCAAAACCTTCCGCGTCTACATCAAGCATATCAAGCGCAAGATCGGCCACCTTTTTGTTGATCGCACCATCATGCTTCACTTCAGCATAATCTCGTACACGTCTTAATAATCGATTGGCGATTCTAGGGGTGCCGCGCGAACGCTTGGCTAATTCAATCGCTCCCTCTTCATCGATAGGCAAGTCTAGGACATTTGCCGAACGAGTGACAATAGAACATAAATCTTTGATATTATAAAATTCTAATCGTAATGGGATCCCAAATCGGGCTCTTAAGGGTGAGGTTAAGGCACCAGCTCGAGTGGTGGCGCCAATGAGTGTGAAAGGAGGAAGATCCAATTTAATCGAGCGGGCAGCAGGCCCCTCACCAATCATAATATCCAATTGGTAATCTTCCATCGCGGGATATAAAATCTCCTCAACGACTGAACTTAAGCGGTGGATCTCGTCAATAAACAGCACATCACCCGCTTCGAGGTTGGTTAACAGGGCCGCTAAGTCGCCTGCTTTTTCAAGCACTGGACCCGAAGTTGATTTGATGTTCACTCCCATCTCGTTAGCCACTATCATGGCTAACGTCGTTTTACCTAATCCTGGAGGACCGTAAACCAGCATGTGATCCAATGCTTCACCACGATTTTGAGCGGCTTGAATAAAAATCTTTAACTGCGCACGGGTATCATCTTGGCCCGTATACTCATCGAGCGTTTTAGGCCGCATGGCCCTATCAATTTGCTCATCACGCGCTTCAAAACCCTGTGGCTCTGCATGGATTAAACGATCTGCTTCTATCATGGGTTTCTCAATTTAAATTTATAACATTGATTTTAGTGACGATTTAATCAAGGTCTCTGAGCTCATGCCCTCTTGATATGCGGCAGATACCGCCTTACTGGCTTGCGCAGGTTTATAGCCTAATGATAACAAGGCTGCAATCGCATCCTCTTCAGCCGTATTAACCACAGGTGTTGCTGTGTAATTAGACTTGAGCATAAACTCACGTTCTGAGCCTGCAGAGGCTTCCATCAAGCTCTTAAGCTTATCTCGCATTTCAATCAGTAATCTTTCTGCGGTTTTTTTCCCAACCCCTGGCAACTTCACTAACGTGGCAATATCATCACGCTCAACACAGGCAACAAATTCACTGGCGGTCATGCCTGATAATATGGTGAGGCCAAGTTTTGGGCCAACCCCATTGGTTTTAATCAATAAACGAAATAATGCTCGCTCTTGTTTGGTGATAAACCCATAAAGCAACTGGGCATCTTCGCGCACCACAAAATGGGTATAAATTTGCACTTCTTGATGTAAATCAGGAAGCTCATAAAAACTGGTTAAGGGCATCTGAACTTCATAACCTAAACCGGCCACTTCAAGCAATATTTCTGGTGCTTGTTTTTCGACAAGCACACCTCGTAAACGACCTATCATTTGTAACGTCCGTATGTTCTTGCGTTAGCTCTTCCCCCCAACGCCACCAGACTTTGGCTGGTATGAAAATGACAGATAGCCACACCGAGTGCATCGGCGGCATCAGCTTGGGGAGCGGCGGGGAGTTTTAGGATCTGTTGCACCATATGTTGAACTTGAGATTTCTGCGCTTTACCGGTTCCTACAACCGCACTTTTTATTTGAGTTGCTGAATATTCGTCAACTGGCAGATCTGCATTCGTTGCCGCAACAATGGCGGCGCCTCGCGCTTGACCTAATTTAAGCGCTGAATCGGCATTTTTTGCCAAGAACACTCGTTCAATGGCAAAGCAATCAGGTTGATATTGACGGATAATTTCTGAAACACCATCAAAAATCTGTTTTAGTCGATAAGGAAAATTATCGGAAGCGGTGCGAATACAACCACTGCCTAAATAAATTTGGCTTCTGCCATGACATTGGATCACACCATAACCTGTGATCCTAGAACCTGGATCTATACCAAGAATAATGGCCATGTATTACTCTAACGACGCCATGACGTCATCGCAAATATCTGCGTTATGATACACTTCTTGAACATCATCATGATCTTCGAGATTATCGATTAATCGCATAAACTTAGGGGCTGTATTGGCATCAAGTGCTGCTTTAATAGATGGGATCATGGTCACTTCAGCGTGAACAGAGCCAAGCCCCGCAGCATCAAGCGCATCTTTAACAACCCCAAAATCCTCTGGCATGGTCAATACATCAATCGTACCGTCTTGGTGAATAACCACATCATCAGCCCCGGCTTCAAGTGCGATATCCATAATGATATTGTCATCAATACCTTTACCGTAAGATATCACACCACGCTTATCAAAAAGATAGGCCACCGAACCATCAGTACCTAAGTTCCCCCCTGATTTACTAAACGCGTTTCTCACGCCTGACACTGTGCGGTTTTTATTATCTGTCATGGTTTCAACTAACACCGCAGTGCCGCCAGGTCCATAACCTTCATACATGATGGTTTCAAGTATTTGACCATCAAGCTCACCGGCACCGCGTTTTATTGCACGCTCAACCGTATCACGCGTCATATTATTTGATAGGGCTTTATCGATCGCGGCACGAAGACGCGGATTGGCATCAACATCTGATCCGCCTTCACGGGCAGCAACCGTCAATTCACGAATAAATTTGGTAAAAAGCTTACCGCGTTTTGCATCTTGTGCCGCTTTACGGTGTTTGATGTTATCCCATTTACTATGACCTGCCATCTTTTATCCCTTCACTGTTTAGACGCTATAACCTTGCCAAAGAGTCAATTAAAAAAGCCGAGATAAACTCGGCTATGTTAACGAATAAACTACGCTAGCTCGTCTTGAGTGTCGATAACTTGGATCCCTAATTCAACTAATTGAGCCGGATTAGCAAAACCTGGCGCATTAGTTAGTGGGCATGCCGCTGTCGTCGTTTTAGGGAAAGCCATTACATCACGAATAGAGCTGGCACCCGTCATTAACATGACAATACGATCGAGACCAAAAGCTAAACCTGCATGTGGCGGCGTCCCATAACGTAAGGCTTCAAGTAAGAAGCCAAATTTTTCATTCGCTTCTTCCTCTTCAATCCCTAAAATGCGAAAGACAGCTGATTGCATCTCACTGTTATGGATACGCACAGAGCCACCGCCTAACTCACACCCATTGAGCACCATATCGTAAGCATCAGAGATAGCCGCTGTAGGATTCGCTTCTAATTGCTCAGGTGTGATCCCCATCGGTGCGGTAAATGGATGATGCATGGCATGCAATCCCCCATCTGAGGTTGGTTCAAACATGGGGAAATCCACCACCCATAATGGTTTCCATTCCCCTTCAAGCAGGTCAAAATCTTCTCCCGCTTTCAAACGTAATGCACCCATGGCTTCAGCAACAATGTTGGCTTTATCTGCGCCAAATAAGATCAGATCACCGGTCTTAGCGTTCGTACGCGCCAGTAACTGATTAACCACCTCTTCACTCAAAAATTTAAGCACTGGAGATTGAATGCCTTCAAGACCTTTTTCAAGATCGTTCACTTTCATCCAGGCTAACCCTTTAGCACCGTAGATAGTTGCATATTTCCCGTATTCATCTAACTGCTTACGAGATAGCTTCACACCGCCGGGAACACACAGTACAGCAACGCGCCCTTCAGGATCATTGGCAGGACCATTGAAAACGGCAAACTCAACATCTTTAACGAGATCGGCAACATCAATCAACTCAAGCGGGTTACGTAAGTCTGGCTTATCAGAGCCAAATCGACGCATGGCTTCAGCAAATGTCATCTTAGGAAATTCACCCAAATCAACATTTAATAGATCGTTAAACAGACCACGTACCATCTCTTCGGTTTTCATCATCACTTGATCTGATGTCATGAATGAAGTTTCAATATCTATCTGGGTAAATTCTGGCTGACGATCAGCACGTAAATCTTCATCACGAAAACACTTAACGATTTGGTAATAACGGTCAAAGCCTGACATCATCAGTAGCTGTTTAAACAATTGAGGAGATTGAGGCAGAGCGAAGAATTGACCTTTATAAGTACGACTTGGGACTAAATAATCACGTGCCCCTTCTGGCGTTGCTTTGGTTAAAATGGGGGTCTCGATGTCTAAAAAACCACTGTCATCGAGGAAACGACGTACGGCACTGGTGACTTTTGAACGAAACACAATACGATCGGCCATCTCTGGACGTCGAAGATCTAAATAACGATACTTTAATCTTTGCTCTTCGGTATTATGCTGATTCTTATCCATGTTAATCGGTAACGGAGCAGCACTGTTTAATACTGTAAGCCCCTTGCCTAAGATTTCAATCTCGCCAGTGCGCATATCCTGATTTATTTGGCTATCAGGGCGGGCACGCACAAGTCCGGTGATCTGGACACAAAATTCACTGCGCAGCGTACTCGCCACATCGAACACCTCTGCTAAATCAGGATCATAAACAACCTGAACTATGCCTTCTCTATCTCTAAGATCAAGAAAAACAACACCGCCTAGATCACGAGCACGATTTACCCAACCAACTAAGGTTACTTCTTGTCCAACGTGAGACTTATTAACGTCTCCACAATATTGACTGCGCATCTCACTTTTTCCTTATCCGCAACCCTTATATGGCTGAAGAATATTCCAAACAACACAAAAGCGGCATTATAGTTAAATATTACCGATTAAAAAACAACTTCACCGCCAGTCGGTGAAGTATCACTCAATTCATTGACTAAACCTGTATTAGATATACAGAAAAAAATAACTTACTATCTTGATTTATAACAGTTTCCACCTGATTCTTTTGCTCTAAACATCAATTCGTCAGCCGTTCTCAACAACTCCACCGCAATATCACCGTCAGCTGGGTACATGGCCATCCCAATACTGATAGCAACCTTAACGGTATTTTTTTCCACTGCAACCTCTTCTGATAAATGGCTTATTATCGTCTCAGCGACCTGACACACAATATCTAAGTCTTTGGTACGATTCAAGATAACAACAAATTCATTACTTGAAAATCGCGCAACGGTATCTGAGCGTCTCACAGAATGGCGCAATATATCAGACAAGGTTTTAATCAGCTCATCTCCCGCCTTGTGCCCCAAATTCGTGTGAATGGATTTCATCCCTCCAAACTCAATGAACAGTACTGCAAACGAAGCAAGTTCTCGGCAATGACATAAAACAGCCTGCTCTAGCCTATCATCCAACAATGAACGATTAGGTAATGACGTTAAGGTATCATAATTGCTGAGTTGCTGAAATTTACTTTCCAATTGTTTTCGCTTTATGAATTCCCGAGATAACAGAAAAAAGGTGGCAAATAAAACGACCAATAGGCCTACCAGCATCATAAACCCGCTTGGTTTTTTTTGCTTATTGGCAGACATGCCATAGCGATAGATCTCTTGTCGAGTCTTTTGTTTTACATCGCTTAATATTTTATTGATTAACGGAACTAATCTGGCTTTATCCGAGTGGACTCCAACGTAACTTTTTAACCCATGAACATCGGCCAGTAAAGTGATCTGTGATAGGTCGGCAGGCATATCAGCCGCTTTGCCAATGAAAGCATCCACTGCATCATCAGATACAGCTTTAACCCCAGCGTGTGTATCAGCAACGACCGTCAACCTTATATCGTATTGCGTTTTCAGGAACTCAATGAGCCACAGGTCGTTGTCAACAATGGCAACTCGCTGTCCGGTGAGTTGTTCAATTTTAGCCACTGGTTCACGTTCGATAGGCGTCACAACCGCCCAAGGCGAGGGCCAATAAGCGTCGCTAAAAAGCAGATTTGTTGAACTTTCAGCAATGTGAGTCAAGTCAACGGCAAGCGCGATCTTCCCATCACTGAGATCCGCCATTAAAACAGACAATTGCTGATACTCTACCACTTCTGTGTTGATGCCTAATTGATCTTGTATGTGTTGTAAAACCTCACTGTCTCCTTCCAGAACATGACCTTTATCATCAATGAGTTTCGTTGATTGCTTGTTGTTAACATATCCCACTTTTAAAGGGGGTAAGGCATTTAGAAAAGTATATTCTTGCGCAGATATCTCTATCGTCCTCATGTTATTGGTCAATGTCCAATTGTTTGCATCCACTACCCATTTTTGCTCAATTGCCGTCAACTCTTCTTCTGTTATTAATGTAAACCCCTCTTTTATTCGTATTGATAATTCATCGTTTTCATCAGGGCATAACACAAATAAATCCGTTATAAACGTTAATCCCATAAAAGGATAAAACTCCGATACCACTTCTTTTTCAATCAAATAATGTTGTGTTGATGCAGAAGCCGCAATAAAACTTGTGATGTGTCCTGCTTTGGCCGCTTCAATCATTGCTGCCACTGAGCCATACAATTTTAACTCTGCATCTGGTACTACCCGTTTTACTTTATCCAGGTAAGGTGCTGTCGCAATTGCGCCAATTCGCATCGATGTTAACTTGGAAAGTGAAGAAATCGGCTCACCAAAATGAAATAAACGGCTTTTTATTTGATAAATACGCTGACTTCTGACTAAACCGCTGTTCAACGTCTGGCTTTCAGGGTAACCGATATGTATATCAGCTTTTCCTTTACGTATAAAATCAAGAGAACTATTTGAGTCGCCAATGATAAAAACAATTGGGGTGCCTGTTTTTTTAGACCATAAATTCCAAATATCTATCAACAAACCATTAGGCTTTCCCTCTGCATCGGTGCCTACATATGGTTCAATATTTGCTGTGATGGCTATCCGGATCTCAGTGTGTTGATCAACCATTACCGTTTTTTCAACAGCGAGCGGGGGAAATTCATTCTCAGAGGGAGACACATCAATAGCAAAGAGGTGAGATGTGAACATAATGAAAGATAAAATACTTAAAAATTGTATAAATAACTTCAAATTCAGCCCTTAACCAGTAATCGACTTGTAATATTAATGTATTAATTTAGTTACTCAAAGAGAACTTTATCATAAATATCAGTACTAGACTTGCTGAAAACAACTATGATTCGATACAATCGCACCTTGAATTTACACATTAAAATGAAATGAACACTTCTCAAGATAAAATATACTCACAAGAATTTGAAAATGTAGGCGATTTTCAGTTCGATGATAAAGTTGCTGGTGTTTTTAATGACATGATCCGACGATCAGTTCCAGGTTATGGTCAAATATTAACAACCCTCGGTGCACTTGCCAATAAATACGTCACTCCTGACAGTTATGTTTATGATTTAGGCTGCTCGCTTGGTGCTGCTACATTGAGTATCCGTCGGAGCATAGGATCGCGTAACTGTACTATTATCGCGGTAGACAACAGCCAACCGATGCTTGAACGCTGCCAAGAAAATTTGAGGGCATATGTGAGTGACACTCCTGTCGATCTCGTTTGTAGTGACATACGTGACATTCACATTGAAAATGCCTCAATGGTTGTGCTTAACTTTACGCTACAATTTCTGGTCCCAAAAGACCGAGAAAAGCTACTGAAAACAATTTACAAAGGTCTCAAACCAGGAGGGATATTGGTCTTATCTGAGAAATTAAATTTTGAAGATGACTCAATCCAAAGTCTGCTTGATGATCTTCACCTAGACTTTAAAAGAGCTAATGGTTACAGTGAATTAGAAATAAGTCAAAAACGTAGTTCACTCGAAAATGTCATGAAACCAGACACCTTGAAGCAACATGAAATACGATTAAAAGCACAAGGATTTGTCCATTTCAACCCTTGGTTTCAATGTTTCAACTTTGCTTCTATGATTGCGATTAAATGACCCTTTCAACGCGATTAATTAAAGCAATCAACTTCAATGTTATCGTTCAATTTTTATCTTTCGAAGGGACAGTTAAGTGATCAGTTTTAGTTCATTTTATAAAAAAATAGCAGATTCTAGCCTTCAACATTGGTTAGAAACTCTACCCGCTATTTTAGGGCAGTGGCAACGTGAGCATAAACACGGAACGCTCCCTAAATGGGAAAAAGTACTGAACAAGTTACACTATCCGCTTCCTGACACATTAGCGCTTAAACACTCAGTGACCATTGGCAGTGGTAAGCAACTTACCGATGGAGAGCAAGAGAAATTAACCAATTTACTGCAGATATTTAAGCCTTGGCGTAAGGGGCCCTTCTCGGTGCATGGAATAAACATTGACACCGAATGGCGTTCTGACTGGAAATGGGAACGTATCTTGCCTCACCTTTCCGCACTAAACAAGCGCACAATATTAGACGTTGGCTGTGGCAGCGGTTATCACATGTGGCGCATGTTAGGCGAAGGAGCTAACCATGTTGTCGGAATAGACCCATCAACCTTATTTCTTTGCCAGTTTGAAGCGATAAAACGCCTCGCAGGCGAACATTTGCCTATTCATCTCTTACCCTTAGGCATAGAAGAACTGCCCCCTTTGGATGCATTTGACACCGTTTTCTCTATGGGCGTCTTGTATCATAGACGTTCACCTATTGATCATTTGTTACAACTTAAAGATCAATTGCGAATAGGTGGTGAACTAGTATTAGAAACATTAGTGGTTGATGGTGATGAAAATACTGTTTTGGTTCCGGAAGATAGATATGGCAAGATGAATAATGTATGGTTTCTTCCTTCCGTTGCCGCTTTAGCAAGTTGGTTAAAAAAAGCGGATTTTATCAATATTAGATGTGTCGACATTGATGTCACTTCATTAGCAGAACAAAGAAGTACTGATTGGATGCCAAATGAATCGCTCGTTGACTATCTCGAACCGAATGACATAAACCTGACAGTAGAAGGGTATCCTGCGCCTAAACGTGCAACGTTTATCGCAACCAAAAATCAACCAAATAAGGATTTAATGTAACCTTTAAATTCATTTTCTATTTTCATGATAAGAAAGTCGATAGAACATAAAAGATACATTAATATTTTAAATCATAAATACATTAGTCAATGGGAAGCACTATGTTTAAACAGATAATCTGTATTACAGTCGCGGCTGGCTTAGCAGGATGTGCAACGACAACTCAGGAAAGCGCAAATTTGACCAAAACAGTCAGCGTGACTGTTCTAGAATCAAGTCTCGCACAACAGCAAACTGATTTGATGCAAGCAATGGATGAAAGCAAAAAGTCGCAGTCACTCGCTATTACAAGTTTATCAAAGCAAATAACGGCGTTAGAACAAAAGTTAGCACCTGAAAAACAAATCGTTCCCGTCGTACCGGATTGCCCTGCATCACCTCTTGGAGGCAAATTTATCCTCGGCTCGGTCGAAAAAGTCTTTGTCGAAGAAGTCAAAGCCAACTTTAACACCCGCATTGATACTGGTGCTGAATCATCGTCATTAGATGCACGTAATATTATTCTCTTCGAACGTGATGGCAAACAATGGGTCAGGTATGACGTATTCACTTTAGGTGAAAAAGCGCCTGCGCAAACCTTCGAATCTAAAGTCGAGCGATTCATCCGTATCAAACAAGATGCGGATAGCCAAGCAGATCGTCGTCCAGTGATTCATGCACATCTACAAATAGGTAAGTACACAGCAGAAACGGATCTTAACCTGGTTGATCGCAGCCATTTAGATTTCCCACTTTTACTTGGGCGTAAATTTATGCAAGATATTGCCGTTGTCGACGTCGGGCAAACTTATATACATGGTAAAAAGAAGCCTGCGCCTGCGCCAGTCTCTGATAAATAGGAACTTTCTACATGCATTCTAAAAAACCCTTTTATATTCTTGTTATTCTGCTCTTTATTTCAGGGATCACCGCGAGTGTGTTTCGTGGTATTGAGCACAATGTCCCTTTCTTGCCCGGTGAACAGATCCAGAGCTGGGCCGTTGATGCTAAAGTCAGCTTCCAAGGCACTGGAGAACCAGCAGAAGTATCATTTGCACTGCCTCATGATCCTGCGTTTGAAGTCTTAGTTGAAAATGCTTCTTCACCCGGTTACGGTCTTACCATTAACAAAGATAATCCTTTAGATCATCGTGTTTTATGGTCAGTACGTGCCGCAAATGGTTTACAAAACCTGTATTATAAAGTGACCTTAATCCCGACAGGCATCACCAAGATTAACGCACTGGAAGAACCGGTAACACCTCAGCCCTACGTATGGCCTGCCACTGAAAAAGATGCCGCTAAACAGGTTATTGATAAAGTATGGGGAATGAGCGCAACTAACTTAACTTTTGCCCAACAGCTCAATAAGGCATTAAATGCCACCGAAAGAAGTCAAAATGTTGAGTTGCTACTCAGTAGTAACAGTCCAACTAAGCTCTTTTTACATATGCTGCATAATAAAGGGATCCCAGCGCAGGAAGTCAGTGGGTTATTTCTTGAAGATCAACGTAGAAGACAGCAATTAACCAATTTTGTTGAAGTCTATAATGAGGGTGAGTGGCTATTATTTAATCCGGCAGACGGCACGCAGGGAAGAAGTGACAATGTCCTCCTTTGGGATCGTTCAGGTAAGTCAACGTTAGATGTGACTGGTGGCGTCAATTCTAAAGTGAATTTTTCAATGCTCCAAGACACACGTTCAGCATTAGCCACCTCCATAGATGTGATGAAAAGTAAGGGCACATTTGACTTCTCCTTATATCAATTACCCTTAGAGGAACAAAGTCTGTTTAAAGGCATTTTACTGATCCCTATCGGCGTACTTATGGTTGTTTTTTTACGCGTGATTGTAGGGCTGAAAACCTCTGGTACGTTTATGCCAGTGCTTATCGCACTATCATTTATACAAACAACACTCGTGACAGGGTTAATTGGCTTTATTCTGATCGTAGCCTGTGGCTTAATGATACGATCCTACTTATCACAGCTAAATTTACTCTTAATTTCACGAATATCGGCAGTGATCATTGTCGTTATAGGTATTATTGGGCTATTTACCCTTCTTTCCTACAAGTTTGGATTAAGTGAAGGCTTAACGATTACGTTCTTCCCTATGATTATTTTAGCTTGGACGATTGAAAGAATGTCCATTTTATGGGAAGAAGAAGGGCCTAAAGAAGTCGTCTTGCAAGGTGGAGGTAGTTTATTGGTCGCAACACTGGCTTATTTAGCCATGAGCGCAACTTGGATACAACATTGGGTATTTAATTTCCTCGGTATTCACTTAGTCATATTAGCTGCAGTGTTATTAATGGGCCAATATACAGGTTACCGTTTACTCGAACTTAGACGCTTTAAGCCACTGGCTGGAGAATAGTCATGAGACTGGAATTTGCCAACCCCTCATTATTGCGAAAAAGTGGCGTATTAGGCATGAATAAACGCAATATTGATTATATCGGCCGCTATAATCCGCGTAAATTTTATAAAAGAGTCGATGATAAACTCACCACGAAACAGCTCGCTATTGACAATGATATTGCCGTACCTGCACTTATTGGTGTTGTACGTGAACAACATGAAATAGAAGCCATCCCCGCAATGGTCAACGAAGAAGACGGGTTTGTGATCAAACCTTCTAAAGGATCGGGTGGTAAAGGCATTTTGGTGATAACCAAGGTCGAAGCTGGTCGTTACTTTAAACCCAATGGTCAAGAAGTTAGCCACAGTGAGATCTATCGACATGTCTCAAATATATTAAGTGGTCTCTTTTCTTTGGGTGGATCTCCTGATGTCGCCATCGTTGAGGGGCTGATTCAGTTCGACCCTGTATTTGATGGTTATTCCTACGAAGGCGTGCCTGATATTCGCTTGATCGTCTATAAAGGCTTTCCTGTCATGGGCATGCTAAGATTGTCAACCGCAGCTTCTGATGGTAAAGCTAATTTACACCAAGGTGCTGTCGGCGTTGGTGTCGATATTGGTACTGGAAAAGGCTTACACGCAGTACAATTTGATACGCCAATCGATGTGCATCCTGATACCAATAAGAAACTCACTGATATCGAGGTACCTCATTGGGACTTTTTATTGAATACTGCATCAAAAGCTTATGAAATGAGTGAAATGGGGTATCTCGGTACCGATATGGTACTAGATAAAGTTAAAGGCCCTTTGCTACTCGAACTCAATGCTAGACCTGGATTGGCCATCCAAATCGCGAATGGACGAGGGATTTTACCTTATTTAGATCATGTTGATTCATTAGGCAACCATAATATGACAGTGAGTGAACGTGTTGAATATGCTAAAAAGCATTTTTGTCATAGCGATAAGCTGTAATTTTAGTGTCAATGTGGCGGCCCAAGCCGCCACATCTCCTCTTCCTTTACTCATCAATCAATGTCTACAGCTCGCCTCGCCTGTTGAAACCTTGAATCAAACGCATGACGCTACTAATGACATGCATGATCTGGTGGGTTCAAGTTACCGAGTAGAAAAGTCTTTGCTCGGGTTATTTAATATTAAAGACCGTCTAACATTTTACAAAAGCTTTCCATTATCACCCTCACATTTAGAGGGGATACTGCGCTGTCAACTTCGGCTTTCTGATATGATGAGTGAAATACTTAATTCAACTCAGATCCATGAGTTAACGTCAGCTCTACGACAAAGTGAAGCGGCTGAATTAACACAATTGGGAATGAGGATAAACCAATTAATCATAGATGAAACTAGCCAAACCGATAAGTCTCAGCTTTACACCGCTCAAGCCAGTGTTAAACATGGATTACGAAATACAGACTTAATTTTTGAATTTACTGGTACAGATTGCTTACTGCCTAATGAAAAAAAACAAAAAAATGTTGATTTCTCCATTGCCTCTTATTTAATAAAACAGCAAGACAAAAATTGTAAAAAAATAGTTTGGCAAGCTTATCAAGGACGAGCAAGAAAAAAAAATACCCCTGCATTAACCCGCATAGCAAGCCTAAGACAGAAAAAAGCCCATCAAGAGGGCTTCGCCGATCACAGCAGTTTTATGTTAGCTAAACAATTTCTTTCATCACCTGAGCTGGTATCATCATTTCTCAATATTGAAACAAACGCGATTAATATACCACCATGGGAAATAGGCTCTGTACTAGCAACAAGTAATAAAACACCAGTTACTACACTCACTTCGGTTGCTTTTATTCAGCTTCTTTATGCCAGAGCCAATACGTTAGGCTTCACATTTGATATTGTCACAGAACATATCCACCGAGTCTGGTTTAATGGCAGACTGTTAGGAGAGATCTATTTCAATGATAATCAACATTCACAAGCAAAAAGATTAAGAACGCCAATTCAAGGATTACAATTTGGCCAAGTGCAATTAAATACTAAAACTCAGCTCAACAACTATCGAGATAAAGAGGCGTTAATATCAGCGATGGCCACGGCGCTATTCCAATTGTCTGCCAGTCATCATTACTATCTCGTTAATGTTTTGGGTGATACATCTGATACCTCACTATTGGGCCAGTTTTGGTTGGAACATTATTTGTCTCAAAACATCCTAGAACCCAAACAATTAAAGAGCCAAGAGGATATCATAGCCACATATTCAACCCAGCTGAAAGTCTTTCGGGCTAAAGTTGCATTAGATTTTTATCGCCATGGTGGCTCTACAACGGACACTCACCTCTCAATAGAATTTGCGAAAGCATTCGGTCAGACTTGGAATAAGCCAGAAGATTTCCCTTATAGCTTTCTCTCCATAACCGATCTTGGTCCACTCTATTATCAGCAGCTTTGGCAACATGAATTAGCTAAGTTAATTTACCTCAATACTCAAGGCTGCCAACATCAACAGAAAGTATTTGAACTGTTACTCATTAATGAAGATTCACTTAACTTAACACAAAGGTTAATCCATTTGTTAGGGCAGCCTATCGATCCCGCTTCACTCATTAACAGAATAAAAAATGCATCCAATGTTGAAGAGCAGCCTATTTTATCTTGCCATCTTTAGAGTACGTAAAAGAGGCCTGAGGTGATCAAGCCTTATTCGAATAACACTACATCAAAGGAACAATAAAAGTTTGCTCGTGAAGCGTTAGCGGCCATATGTTGTTTTGGTACAGGCCGTAAGATGAGCGAGCATCTAACAACAAAGAAGCCAAGTCTCCCAAAGGTTGAGACGTAGAAACAAGTAAATCTCCTTGTTTAAGTTGCAAAGCTTCATGCTTTTCTTCGAACATCAGTACTTCTTTACTTCGAGTACCAATGCCCTGCTCCTTGACACTCGCTCTACTTTTTAACACCAGCTTAATGGCAGACTGTTGAGATCTTTTCTGCACGGTACTGTATTTGACATTTTGGTCACTAAGCCATTGAGCCATCGCTTGTTGATGTTGGGTAATAGCGTATGACTGAGGTTTCACATACTGCTTGATGACGTTAACATCACTCAGATAAGGAAATTGATGTACCTCTTTTTTACCGGTAGCCAACACAATAAGGGAAATTGATTTGAACAACTTAGTCGGATCGCTTTGATAGTGAGTATCTGCCACCATATTGCGATCGCCAGCAGTCGGCAAAGTCAGTAGTGTCATTAATTCGGCTTTATTTCTGTTAGCAAGTGCTAATAAACTGACTAATCCTAAACACTGTTTTGCTGTTCTAGCACCCAAATTACCCGGTGTCTGATACTGCCAGCCTGGATAATCTAATCGATTTTCCAATAATACCGACAAAGTGCCATAAAAAGCAGCATAATTCCTTAAGCTTGTCAGGCTGGCTCTTGCTTCCGTCAGTGGTTGATTTAGTTTCACAATAGCACCTTGGTAGCGCTGTGCCCCCTGTCCTTGGCTGATCACCATATCAATAAGTTGAGGCAAAAAATTATTTTCGGCATATTGACGAATGTGTTCTGGAACATTTAAGTTATTGGCTATTTCGAACTGACTTTCAACATCAGTCAAGTATCCCTGCTTCCCAGCCAACGTTGACTTATAGATCGGAGACTCGTGCATATCCAACAGCACATTGGGAGCATAATCACTCAATACTTTAGCGACAATCCTAGATTCAGGGCTTTCCATGGCAACATAATCTGCATTAATATTGCGGCCTTGTTTATTATTACGGGTACCTAGATCCCAACCATCGGGATTAACCATGGGTAAAATATTAATATCCAAATTTGCCAACAAATGTTTATATTGTCCTGCATTTACTTGCTCTAAAAATGCCAATACCCCTAAAGGGCCAGATGCTTCATTACCATGCTGACCTGACACAACCATCACTTTGAGCTTATTATTTATCATCTGATCACCCAGAGACACTTGGTAAATAGGCTGGTGATCAAATGATTCCCCCACTTGCTTAAGGCTCATTTCTGTATTTTGAGCAACTAAAGCTTGTAATTTGTGGTTAAATTCTTGTGCTGAGTATCCGGCTTCCGCTACCATTTGAGTGTGAGTCTGGTTGACTCTTTCTGAAAGCAGGGCCTGGAACGGCATAACAATAATGAACAAACTCGCCAAAGCCAATAGTTTATATGACTTAACATGAGGGTAAATTATCTTATTCTTGTTTTTAAACATAAAGGCCTAGAATCCTTATTATGAGTGATAGTCAAAATAGTCTATTACTTGGTCACTAAGCCGTAAGGTAGACTGCGGAACATGTTTGGTTGCAGCTGAATATTAGGGCCTGTATTAACACCACGCCAATCTAACAACATCACAGCCAACACGTTTCTGTGTTCGCCATAAGAAAAACTGAAACGACCATCTCTCGAGGGGATCATGCCTTGTTCTTTATCTATCGCGTTTAAGATATGTACTCTCACCTTACTGACTACGGGATCGGTTTCTTTACCTGCAAGTAAAAAACTAATCGCTGTTTCAGTGATCACATCTTCTTTACTTCTTGCTATAATTTTGTCAATATTGTTACGGAAATAATCGTAGATCCATTGAAAATCCTGTTCATTAATAGGACGTTGGTAATATTCAGAAGCAGCAAAAATAAGATGCGTTAAGCCATATATTTTGTTGGCAAACTCTTGTTCCGTCAATTGATCATCTTGGCTATCAGGGTAAGTCGCCTTGAAAGTATTAATAAAAGATTCAACCACGTCTTGCTCACCCAATTGACGTAACCAATAAACTTGATTGGCAAGTTGAGCCGCCCAAGCTCGGATCATGTCCGGATCACTCGCATATTTGGTAAAATCATAGCGTTTTATGACCTCTCGTAACTTAGCATCTTCCCTGTGTTTTAAACCATATTCATCCGCCCTACTCATGGACCCAAGTAAGTACATGAGATATAAATACTCAGGCATTTTTTGCAAGCTTTTACGTCTGAGTGCTCCTCTAACTGGATCTGTATCTGTATAGTTTTCACTACTAATTTTAACATAGTCACGGATCTGTTCAGAGGTATATACCTCCATAGCAAACCGATTTAATAGGCTTGTCAACCTTGCCATATCAAGCCAAATAGCTGATGTATATTTATCTTCCTGAGTTTGCCGATACATACGTAGCCCATAATGACCCATTTTAAATGCCGGTAAGGTATAGAGCTGCTCTTCATAGGTTTGCTTAATCAGATCGGCACCAGCCTTCAGATTTTTCCTATTCGCCTCATCGGCATAAGCACATAAATGGATACTGATAAGTAAGCATAAACCGGCGAGGTACATTTTCATGTTAAATCCTATGAATAAGTTTGATGGCAACTAGCAATCAAAACTAACCTAATATTACCTATATTTCGTGTTGAAAGAGGCAAAATAAATGATGTATGGGCACTAATATTTTTATTCGTTAAGCAAACGATTGACAGGGTCTCAGACGATAACAGGCTTAAACAACAAGCCTGTTAATACTCACCTTATCTGAATTGAGAGCTAAGGAACTAACCACGCTGTTTTTGGGGACTTGGATAACAGCCAGCTCAGTAATAATGCACCAGTACCACTGATAAAAATCCATAAAGGGATCACCCAGATAGGGTGTCCTGTATGCCAAGCATAATTTTTCATTGGCCAGAGAAAAATAGGGTGTAGTAAATAGATACCTAAACTGTATTTACTAATAAAACTAATTATCGCCTGTGATTTTTCAGGTAGTAATGCATCTGCATGGCGAAATACAAAAAAGAGCATTCCTGCAGCAGCAACTGTATTAATGGTTTTATAAGAAAGCCATCGACCAAAAGTATACTCCCCTAACATAACACTTTGACTAATAATCATATAGACCGTTGTGCCCAATGCGCTCAAACCAATAATAAGTGCTATTATTGTATTCATTTTAGTCAATTTAACTCTTTGATATAAGGCGTAACCTAATAGTAAATAGCCACTGTAGAGCCAGATTTCAGTACTCCATATACCGTCATATTTAATCAAGTAGCAATATGTCGTCAATAACCAAATAGCGATAATAGTAAAAAGAGCTATATTATCTAATTTTTGTACCATTACACGTAAAAAAGGAATAACAAAATACAGAGGAATGAAGTAATAAAAGAAACCAAGGTGATAATATGTATATTCAAAAGGCAAATCAAACAAGACCTTTTTTGCAGAGTCTGCATCATAACCTTGAGCTGTTAACCCAGAAAAAATTGCATAAAAAACAGACCAAAAAAGAAAAGGTATCAAGACCTTACCTAGGCGTTTTTTCACATAGTAAGGCCCATCGAACTCTCTTTTGTCACTCAACATTAACGCGCCAGTGATCATAATAAATATCGGGACTGCCCAGCGACTTAAACTATTCACTGACACCGCCGTTGCCCATTGATCAAAAGGAATGCTATTCAACTCCTCCCGATAAGGCGCTATAACATGAATCGCAATCACAGCAACCGCAGCAACACATCGCAGTAAATCAAAAAAGAAGACTCTTCCCATAACCGTTTCCTATGGTATTTTTGTGTATTCACTTCATTTAAGTGAAATGTATTGTGAGCTTACAGCAACAAATGCTATTTCTCATTTTTAATCTTTTTAATGATTAATTTATATTATACAACTGATAAATCCCACTTGCCTATTACTGATGCCAGCTAAGAAGCAACATGCTATTTTTAATGATTTCATGTGACTAATACTTCCCTTAAAACTGAAAAAACCAACAATAGACACGCTTGTCAGGTTCATATTAGTTACATTATCAGCATTAAAATCAACAATAATTGCCATGAAAGCGTTATTGTTCTTGGGCAATAGACAGATATTTATAGCAGCCTTCGCTAGAATCAGTCATTGAATAAACAGGGTGGGATCCACAATTAAAGTCATTGATGATGGCGGCTAAGTGATTAAGCACCAATAAAATAATTAAATTGAAAAGTTTATCGAGCTCACTGCGCTGGGTACAGGGTCATATTTCCCTGACACTGTGCTGCTTAAATAACCATTAGACGAGATATCCAGTACTGATGATGTTAACTGTCGATTTATGATGCCAATAGTGTCATTGACGGGGTTAATGTCTTCAGCTTGAGGTTTAGATATTGCTCCTGTTTCATCTACCTGTCCTGCAATACTCACTTCAGGAGGATCAAATACTGGAATGCCATCAATAACCGATTGAGCCCCCAATAAGGGAGCCATCTCTTCAATTGATGGTACAGCTTGTTGTCTTTGAGAAACCAATTCAGCTTTTGCTTGATTTAATTTTTTCATTGCTTCCGCAGCAACTTGTATATCTGCTATTGAAGGATTTGATGGTGCCATTGCTGCAGCGTAAACTTGCCGCATTTTATTGACTGTCGCCAAGGGATTTCCAGCGACCACAGAAATATCTATCGACACTTCACCATCGACAGCATATCGACGACCATCACTTCCTTGTTCATAGCTTAATCGGGGACTTTGAGCCAAACTCCCACCAACACTCGCATGCGCCTGCTCATGGGCCCTCACTTCGGCATCTCTCTTAGCAAGCTGAGCCAATACCTGTTGCTCAATGATGAGCTCTTCTACATTTTCATCCCTTGAACGCTTCGTTTCTTCGGGATCACCTTCATAAGGTGTAAAAATAGGGGGGCTGGTCTGCTCACTTTCACCGAAAAAACTTGAAGGAGACACAATTTGTTCAGCTAATGATGGCTCATTAATAGGGTTAAAAATAGACTGAGCATCATTATCTGTTACTAACTCGGTGGTACCATCAGAATGACTTTTATCATCAAAAAATGGAGGAGACATTGGCACTGATGAACTCGGATCTCCCCTTGTTGGAGTCGTTGCTGTTTCAATGCCTGATAATGAAACAATAGACGTCGTATTCACTAAACCATCTACAGATAATGCACCTTGGGCTAAACTAAAACTGCCTTGCTCAACCATTGAAGGTGCTTGCGAAACACCACCGGAGCTGACGTTCGTCGTTATGTTAGCACGAACGCTGGGTAAATTGACTGCACTGGCATTAAGAGACACTGATTTAGACGGGGGAATTGGAGCAACTGTCGTATGTAATGTCGCGGGCACTGTAGCAGCAGACGAAGTCGCTACAGAAAAAGACGGTGAAACTGCAGGCGTACGAGTAATGGAAGAAAGACGATCTCTTCCCCCTGATACATCAAGCGATACATTCACCCCTAACACACCAACTAGACTTCGATATTGATGAGGCTGCCTATCGTCTCTGAAGATGTTTCAATGACTTGTGCTGAAGCCTGACCTTGATTTTTTGATTCAATGGCAGAAACTAACGCATCAGTTTTATCAACATTTTCAATAGGTCTAACTTGATCGGTTTCTTTATTTTGTGTCTGCTGAGCTGGTGGCGCATTGGTAGCAACATCAACCGTCGCCTGAGTAAGACCTGATTGTGCACTTTGCAGACCAGCTTGGCCGGATGAAAAACTGGATGGAATTTGCATATATTTAACTCCAAATAAGCTTTAAATAAACACTAGAGTTGCTTTGACAGTAAACTCGGTAACACACCTGTTTCAAGGTTAATTATTGACCATTCGCCCCCAAAAGTCCAGCTTAAATCTGTGTTTTAGTCCTCCTCAACACACTCCACCAAGGTAAATAACTGAAATAAAATAAACTTCCTTTGTTGCTCTTTACGCTAAATCCAAGCTGACTCCCAATCTTTCCAAACAGGGTTAAATCCTTTTGCTCTCATCGCAGCACAGACCTCAAGAGGAGATCTATCATCACTGATCTCAAACTGATCAAGTTGCGTATTAGGCTTAAGATACCCGCCAGGTTGTGTCGAGCTGCCTGCACTCAATTGAGTAATACCCAGTCCAAACAAATGATCACGTAAACCTGCAGGTTCTCGTGTAGAGAGACTGATTTCAACTTGATGATTAAACAATCTAAATGCACAAATAAGTTGTACTAAGCCTTTATCGCTTAATTCCACTTTAGGTGTTATCCCACCAGTACATGGACGCAGTCTCGGCAGGGAAACACTGTAACGTGTACGCCAAAAATGAGACTCTAGATACCCCAAATGATGACCCAATAACAGGGCATCTAAACGCCAATCATCTAATCCGAATAATACCCCTAACCCTATTTTATCAACCCCTGATCTTGCAATTCTCTCTGGGGTGGTGAGTCGATACTCAAAGTCCTGTTTATTGCCGCGAGTATGATGTTTAGCATACGTTTGTGGGTTATAGGTTTCTTGATAAATCATCACAGCATCAAGGCCAAGACCCACAAGCTTGGAATATTCAACTTCTTGAAGTGGTTGCACCTCCATAGCAACGTAACTGAAATGAGCTTTAACACTGGGCAAGACAGAGCTGAAATAGTCTATTCCAACTTTGGTTTCATGTTCACCAGAAACCAATAAAATGGAGTCATACCCCATTGACTTAATCACCGACATCTCAGCGGTTAATTCATCGATATTGAGTGTCTTACGCTTAATACGGTGACTCATGCTAAACCCGCAGTAATCACATTCATTAGCACACAAGTTAGATAAATATAATGGAAGATACATCCCGATATTCGCCCCAAAGCGCTGTCGGGTGATATAACCTGACGCTTGCGCCATTTGCTCCAGATAAGGCTCAGCAGCCGGAGATAAAAGCGCAAGTAAACTGTCCAAAGAGCCTTGTGGATTTTGCAGTGCTCTTTCCACGTCTTGCTCTGTACATGAATAAAGCTTTAAGGTGAGTTTTTCACGAGAAAGCCCTGTTAAGTAATGCATAAAACTCATTGCAGTGATTCCTTTAAGCCCAGATATCTTTGATGCTGACTAATCATTGAGAAACCCAGTCAACGGACTGGTATGAATAGCATGCTGACTCACCAAGCCTAAGCCTGCAAGGTAAGCATCTCTGCCCGTCTGTACTGCTTGGGCAAAACAGCGGCCCATGGCAATAGGATTGTTACTACTGGCAATCGCCGTATTCACCAACACGGCATCAGCCCCGAGTTCCATCGCTCTTAATGCTTGTGATGGTGCACCAATTCCCGCATCCACAATCACTGGAATATTTGCTTGTTCTATGATCATTTTTAAAAAAGGCTCGGTCACCAAGCCTTGATTTGATCCTATCGGACTGCCTAAAGGCATGACAGCTGCACAGCCAACTTCTTCCAAACGCTTACAAAGTACGGGATCGGCATGAACATAAGGCAATACTACGTACCCTTTTTCACACAGAATGGTCGCCGCTTTCAACGTCTCAATGGGATCAGGCATGAGATATTTAGGATCGGGATGTATCTCCAACTTTATCCAAGGAGTCGCTAACATTTCGCGGGATAATTCAGCCACAAAAATCGCCTCCTTCGCATTTCGAGCCCCTGCTGTATTAGGCAAGAGTTTAATGCCACTGTGTAAAAGAGGTGATAAAATATCGTCATTGCCCGTTTTAAGATCCACGCGTTTCATCGCCATGGTCACTAACTCAGACTCAGAGGCCTTAATTGCCGCTAGCATGACCTGAGAAGATGAAAATTTACCCGTACCTGTGAATAACCTTGATTGAAATATATGATCCGCTACTGTAAACATACTAACCACCTGCTACGACTGAAAATATTTCAATGTTATCTGTCTCTTCACAGAGCCTTTCTTGCCAGTGCACCCTAGGAACAACATGGCCATTACAGACCACTGCCACTGATTTTGGTTCCATATTTTGCTTGGTAATTAACCCCATAATATTCAAACCTTGAGGGATAAGTATCACATCATCATTGACCATAATTTCACACGTTTTCATTATGCTGTTTCCTCGAATTTATTGGTATATACCCTATGAAGCTCTCTGGTATATCGTCACTCAAATCTGCTTTACGCCAGCACTCCACACACATGGCATTGAGGATCTCGACTCAGTGTTGCACTGCGCCAACTAAACGTTAACCCATCAAATCTCAGCAATTTTCCACACGCATTTCCCATTCCTAATAAGCAATTCATTGCCATTAACGTTTGCATCGATGCCATTGTGCCAACCATAGGGCCTAACACACCGGCAGTAGTGCAATTTTGAGCCACTAAGGTCTCTTTTGGAAACAAACAGTGATAACAGCCAGCAGCAGGAGCCTGCTCCAAATCGATTGTAAAAACAAAACCTGAAAAATGCGCCACAGAGGCTGTCACTAGGGGAGTTGTTAACTGGACACACATTTGATTCACACTATGACGAGTCGCTAAATTGTCACTGCAATCTAAAACAATATCAGCGTTGTTGATGTTATCGCTGGCATTAGCCAAGGATAACCGTCTTGTGATACTGTGGAGTTCACAATCTGGATACCGCCTCATCAGTTTTTGCTTTGCACACAACGATTTATACTCACCAATGTCCCTATCATCAAATAACAACTGCCTTGGCAAATTGGACACTTCAACACTGTCATCATCCATTAACGTCAAGCTCCCCACCCCTGCCGCAGCCAAATATTGAGCAGCCAATTGCCCTAACCCGCCGACACCAACCACCAGCACCTTCGCGCGCTTTAGTGCAGACTGGCCAAACTCGCCGACTTCTGGCAGTAATATTTGTCTTGAGTAACGCATAAATTCATCATCATTGAGTGACATCACACGTCCTCCATATTTCACAAAGTGATGTGTATTCCTTGCCAGGATCATCAGCTTGGGTCACTGCTCTTACCACTGCAACATCATCAACCCCCGTTTGTTTAACCGCTGTAAGCACAGATGCATCGATGCCACCAATGGCCACCAAAGGATAATACTCACCCAGTAGATCCACATATTTCTTCAGCTTATCTAGACCTTGTGGAGCCGACGGCATGTCCTTGGTCGTCGTTGGGAAGATATGCCCTAATGCGATATAAGAGGGTGATATTTGGTGAGCAAGCAACAACTCGAAATAACTGTGGCTTGATACACCTAAGGCCATGCCTGCTTTCGCTATCTCAATAAGATCTGCCAAATAGAGATCTTCTTGCCCAAGATGTACACCATAAGCACCATGCTTAAGCGCAAGCTCCCAATGATCATTAATAAACAGTTTTGCCTGATAATCTCGACCTAACTGAATTGCCGAACATATTTGCTGTTCTACATATTGATCTGCCTGCTCTTTTATCCTTAATTGAATCGTCTTAGCCCCCGCTTTTAGCAAACTGTGCAGTAAAGCAACATCTGCGATCACAGGGTACAAACCCAACCTTTCAGTAATAGGTGCAAATTTAAGACCTTGGGGCAGTGATGGACCACAGTCGAGGGTGGTTGTGGTAGGGTAAACACTCAGATCTGAGGGCCAACCTGTTCTAGCAAGTGGCCCCGCGCCGCAGCCAACCTGATAACTCGCCCCAATTCCAGCTGTCACATAGGCTTTAGCAACCACGATCGCATCATGCAGCACATAACCATGAGCCATAACACTTGTAATTGCAGAACTTAATGTACAGCCGCTGCCATGGATATTTTCGGTATTAACACGATGGCCGGAGAAAAGAAAGCTTCGTCCTTGATGTCGTGTAGACATCCCATTCGCTTCAACACACACAAAGATGTCTTGCGCAGATGCTGCCAGCCAAGTCGGACCTAGATCGCCCCCTTTCGCTAGCACATTACATGCAAGTTTATCTGATAAGTATTGCGCTGCGAGTAAGCAAGATGTTTGATCGACTAAATCTGATCCCTGTGTATCGGCCATCTCGTTCGCATTCATCTCGCACAGATCCACCAGCGCCGCGAGTTCTGCCATATTAGGTGTAATTAAGCTCAATAAGCCCCTAAAAGGTGAAAAATCTAAACAAGGGTTTAGTGTGTCACCACAGCTTGCAAACATCACTGGATCTAAAATGACATTCACTTCAACACCACATCGCTGACTGTAACTAAATAGCGCGTTTTTAAGCCAATTAGCTAACAGAGTGATCTGTCTTTGGTTAACCAATAACCCGATTTTAATCGCAACTGGTGGTAAGTCATGTAATAGCGTATCAAGCTGCGAGCGAAACATGGCCACTGAGACAGATTCAACTAAATTCACTGCAACAGAAGATTGCGCCGTCAAACAGGTCAAGACACTGCAACCATGACAACCTAGATCCTGCATGGTTAATAAATCTGCTTGTACGCCTGCCCCTCCACCACTATCTGAGCCAGCAATGCTCCACACAACTGGCTTGATGACTGAAGGTGTCAATGAACAACTCATGCCTTAGGCCTCTACGTCAACAACATCAAGATTGACCGTCCCCGCTTCATGATAAAGCTCGCCTCCCTTCGCTTTAAAATCAGCCGACATTTGCTCCATCCCCGTTTGAATATCGGTAGCATTTTTGACTTGATAGCTAGCATTAGACTGCAATTGAATGTCTTGCGCAGCCGCGTATTCTCGCACTTCTTGACTTATCTTCATCGAGCAAAATTTAGGACCACACATGGAACAAAAATGCGCGACTTTAGCTGATTCCTGTGGCAAAGACTCATCGTGATAAGCTTTGGCTGTTTCGGGATCAAGCCCTAAGTTATATTGATCTTCCCAGCGAAATTCAAATCTGGCCTTAGAAAGTGCGTTATCGCGGATCTGCGCAGTCGGGTGTCCCTTGGCGACATCACCGGCGTGAGCAGCTATCTTATAAGTAATGAGCCCTTGTTTTACATCCTCCTTATTTGGCAAGCCGAGATGCTCCTTAGGCGTCACATAACAAAGCATGGCGCAACCGTACCACGCAATCATTGCCGCACCGATCCCTGAAGTAAAATGGTCATAACCTGGAGCAATATCAGTGGTTTGTGGACCTAGCGTATAAAATGGAGCCTCATCACACACCTCAAGCTGCTTATCCATATTCTCCTTAATAAGGTTCATCGGGATATGCCCTGGGCCTTCTATGATGGTTTGCACATCATACTGCCAGGCTATGTTAACTAACTCGCCTAAGGTTGCTAATTCACTAAATTGCGCTTCATCATTAGCATCAGCGATGGAGCCTGGACGCATACCATCACCCAATGATAGCGACACGTCATAAGCGGCACATAACTCACATATTTCTTTGAAGTGTTCATAGAGAAAGTTTTCCTGATGATGAGACAAGCACCATTTAGCCATAATAGAACCACCACGGGACACTATACCGGTGACACGTTTTGCCGTCATCGGCACATAACGTAAAAGTACCCCTGCATGGATGGTGAAGTAATCCACTCCCTGTTCAGCCTGTTCAATCAAGGTGTCTCTGAACACCTCCCAATTAAGATCCTCGGCAACGCCATTGACCTTCTCTAATGCCTGATAAATTGGCACGGTACCAATCGGCACCGGTGAGTTACGTATGATCCATTCACGCGTTTCATGAATATAACGCCCAGTTGAAAGATCCATCACGGTATCGGCTCCCCAACGCGTTGACCAAACGAGTTTTTCTACCTCTTCTTCAATCGAAGAGGTCACTGCTGAATTACCGATATTAGCATTCACCTTCACCAAAAAATTACGCCCTATTATCATAGGCTCAGCTTCTGGATGATTGATATTCAAAGGAATAATCGCACGACCTCGCGCAATTTCCTGACGAACAAACTCAGGGGTAATAACCTGTTCTATCGATGCGCCAAAACTCTCTCCTGGCGCTTTTTTCCTCAGAACTTTATCTTCAATAACATTCTGCTCCATATTTTCACGGATGGCAATATACTCCATTTCAGGAGTAATGATCCCTTTTCTTGCGTAGTGAAGCTGCGTAACACACTTACCAGATTGGGCTTTTCTGGGTGGCAGCAAAGAATCAAATCTAAGGTGATCGAGTCCATCATCAGCTAGGCGCTGTTGAGTAAAACCAGAACTCACGGCCTCTAGTTGTTCGGTATCACCTCGCTCTTCAATCCAATGTTGCCTAAATTTAGCCAGTCCTTTGCGAACATTAATTTCCACGTCAGGATCGGAATAAGGACCGGCACAGTCATAAACTTTCAGAGGTGCATTGGACTCAAGTATAGGCTTTGATTCTGTGCCACCAACCATGGTATCTGATTGGAGAATTTGGCGCATTCCCACACGCAGATCTTCACGACTACCTGTTAGGTACACTTTTTCAGAATTAGGATGTTGTAGAGGTGTTAATGTATCAATAAACTGTTGAGCTTGCGCTCGAATTTCACGACGATTTGACATAAGCAATCTCACCTTAAAAAGAAATGAAGTTGCTTGCCTGGAGATGTTGAACAGCAGATACAATATGAAAATGTATCAGATAAAAACATAAATTGAATTAAGCTTTCAAAAAATGGCTTAACACAATGACAATACTGGTGTTAAAAATGACACCCGTTAACGGCTCAATTCGAATCATCAGTTCAAATTTACCCCATTGAGTTTTATTAGTACTCGTATAACATTGTCACATAACGCACGAATTTATTGTAATTATCATGCTTGTTTCCTTCGCAGGTATTAGCCTGATCAGGTTCAACGGATCCCGAATAAACGGTCTCAGCCAATAGGCACTCCGACAAGATGGAAACGAGTATAAACGTAAAACTGTGAGTTAAACAAGCTATTTAATAGCAGAATAATTATGGTTGCGATGAATCAATTTAATTTCTTAATTAATTGATTTAAATTTATTATTTAGTAATTTACTTAATTATTTTAGCAAAAGACTAATCTTCAATGAATAAATATCAATTCAGTAGTTATGTTTTATTCCCATTCTATCTGCTCGCTCGGCAATTGACTTTTTCAGTTCCGATGCAAGAGACTTACCATCACATCGAAATGGATAGCCTAAATTTTCTGCATAAGGATTGAGTGGCGTTGGCGTTTTTACTACTCGGTAACAGGTATGGCCTTTTTTAACGATACGATTGGGATCTAACTCATTATCCAATGTTTCAGCATCAACCCACATATTATGTTCAGGGAGATCTAACAGAATGAAATCTCCATCCATCTCACTCATCGATCGCTTACGGGTATACCGAACGGACTCCTCTATCACTACCTTATCCAAAGCCAACTCCCTTTGTCTTTGAACATACCCTTGAGTAGATTGGCGTAAACTTCGGCTAGATTGAGTTTTTATCTGGCTTGTTGAATTCGTATCAACCACCTTAGTTGCCGTCACACTGGCTTTCTCTTTGGATTTTACCTTAAAGGATTCTTTAACAGCGCTTTTTTTAAGGGGAGGTTTACTGACGGTTTTAGCTGCAGAATGAGTCTCATCAACGAACTTAGGTACGAATAAATCTTCCTTTTGCTTAACAGCTTCAATATTAGCCTCAATAGTTTCAACTTTGACGTCATAATACATATAGGCATTCAGCTTGGGTTGCTTCGATTCAGGTAGAGTTAATGGGTTAATTTCCCATGTTTGCTCTAAGATGATGATGATAATTAGGTGAGTCATGACGGCAAACAGCAAAAAAAACAGATTTACTCTATTGCAATGATATGATCTACAAGTTGTCACCCTACCAAAGGCTCCATTAATACTAAACGTTAAAACTTCATCTTGCACATCACTTACATTAGCCGTTAAGCCCTTGGTATTATTACTGTTCATTTACTGATATAAATTCCATTTTACCTGTCCGATTAACACTCAATGCAACATCATGCTTCAAGTTCCTTAATCTTAAGAGACAATAATTTAAATAAAGTTCACTTTCAACATCGCATTGACTTATCCCTTTTACATTACCTAATTAACCTGAACTCGGGATAACGAGTGTCAGATATGTTTGATTTTTTACTTAAAATCAACAAGTTAAATTTCATCTAATTATTATTATTTACCCACCCACTTGCTTAATGCCGACATTTTTGTCGATATCAAGGCGGGATTTCGTACGTAATAGCTGGCTATGACTAGAAAGCACAACAAAGATAGGGGCCAAAATAGCGATATTAAGCGGCGCTGCTTAACCCGATCTCAGGTTAATTAGATACCACCACAAAAAATAAGCTTACACATGTAAGCTCAATGCTAGTATTAAAAACTGAATACTGTTAATCTCTAAAAAGTGTTGAACTGAAGTTGAAGTCCATGCCCAAACAGAAAATGTGTTATCAAACAGCACTTAAGCTAAACTCGAGTGGCTATTCACCATCTGAAGAAATAGCCAACAGCCTCAGTCATGCTTTAGGTATTATTGCTGGTGTGATCGGTCTAATTTTCTCGGTACTCAAAGGGCAAGAGACGCTGGCACCGATTCAAATGACTGGCGTGGTCATCTATTGCGCTAGTATTATTTTATTGTTTTCATGCTCTACTGCCTACCACAGCACCTCTCATCCAAAATGGAAACAAAGATTAAAAATTGCAGATCATTGTGCCATTTACGTGCTTATTGCGGGAACCTACACTCCATTAATGTTACTGACCCTGAACAGTGAGCAAGCAAATACTATCTTGATTGCTATTTGGCTACTTGCACTCGCTGGGGTAGCATTTAAGACTTTGTTTATTCATCGGTTCAAAAAGTTCAGTGTTATTCTTTACCTCACCATGGGCTGGTTATGTGTCACCGTAATGAGTGACATGCTTACTAGTATGTCAGCACTGGGTTTTCAACTTCTACTTGCTGGAGGTCTGTTTTACAGTTTAGGCGTTGTCTTTTATGTGGGCAAACGCATTCCTTATAATCATGCTATTTGGCACCTCTTTGTGCTTGCTGGAGCAGTAAGCCATTTTTTTTGTGTTTATTCAACCTTACTATAGCCTCATTGACACCCACTATCTCGAGCGTAAAAAATGTCAGCATGGGCAATCAGTTTACTATTGATTAAACACAGTAAAAACCTGTTCAAGTTCTGCAGCTTCTGCCGCCATTCCCGTTAATCGGCACATTTCAATAATACACTCGACGGTACATAAACCACCTTCAATTTGATTGCGCCTTAAACTAAAGGAAGACCGCGTATTCTCAGGAAGTGTAAACTTATTTGCAGCTCTTAAGTAAGTGCTCTGCCTTAACATTTTCCGCGCTTCTTGCCAGGTTGCATCCAATATAATAATGATCTCTGGGAGATGTTCATCACATTGTGCTTTATTTTTTACGTCAGTTTGACCCACTGTTTTTTTCTTATCCGATGATGAATGAGTCTCCTGTTCAAGCTTAGGGAACAATACTCTGGCTCGGTTACTGGCAAGCAATGCTAACATTTCCTTATTTGAATCAACTCTTGACCAGATAACACGAGTGCACCATTGGGGAAATAAATTAAGGGCCAACATACCAGTATTGGTAGAACGTTCTACCTCGCGCTCATGAGTTAATAATATAACCTTCATTTATCTCTCTATATTCATTTTTGTTAGCTTAGCTACCCGAGTAAACCAACAAAAGATAACTTTTTAAAGACTCAGCTGGTAGGAGTGATCCTCCCCAGTTATAATGGTGAAAAATATCATTATCTATCTGGCTTACAGCACACTAAATTCTATGGTTCTACCTATGTCAGATCTTTTTACATACTTACAATGCAAACTATTCGGCTATTTTGCTATCTCTCTATTGGCTATTTTACTGATCGCAACAGCAATTGAAAGCTTAGTATTGAATAAGCTGCTTACTTTGCCACCCTCAACCCAACAACAACTCACTGAGCTGGCAGATGAAGCAAGTCTATTTATAAAAAACAATAATATTAAGGGCTTAGCTGAGTGGGAGGAGCAACAAGACTTCACTCTTTTCATTCTTAATAATGATCTTCAATCGATTAGTCAACGAGAGATGCATCCACACTTTATTTTTAAATTAAACTATTTAAAGCAACTTAAACAACCCATGGGAGATCGCGTTAGAAAACCGTTGATCAGTGTACCACTACCTCCTCAACTCACTGACAAACTTAAACAAGAGCATCAAGGTTTAACCTTAGTTGTGCAGCTAAATCCTAACCTTCACCCAGCTCAACAACTTAGCATCAGTTTGTGGATAATCCGTACTTTAGTAGGTTTAGCGGTACTGTTAATGTTTACATCCATACTCAGTAAATATTTAATCAAACCACTAAAACACCTGCAATCAGGTACACAAGCGCTAGCAAGCGGGAAGCTTGACACGCGTATTGCTCAACACTTTTCTACTAACGAGCCTGAATTTTATCGATTAGCCACTGAATTTGACCACATGGCTGAACAAGTACAGCAGTCAATGCTAAATCAGCAGAGGCTACTAAGAGACGTCTCCCATGAATTACGCACGCCACTAGCCAGACAAGTACTTGCTTTACATCTACTTGAGAAGCGACTCGGAGGATCGCACCCCAAGCTTCTTTCTAGACTCGCTCATGAAAATACAGAAATGTCAGCATTGATCAATACGATTCTCAATTTTAGTCGACTCAACAGTGCCCATATTACACTGAATATCAAAGATATCTCTGCGAATATGATCCGTATCAAGGCACTCAATGACATTGAATTTGAAGCCAAAGCACATCAAACCATCATCTGGGAACAACCCGAGGATGAACTCATATTAAAAACAGATTTGGGGCTGCTATCACGCGCCATAGACAATGTACTGAGAAACGCGCTTAAATATGCCGGTGAGCATTGCACCATTATTATCACTTGTATCAAAACACCTGCCAAGATATCTTTCATCATTACAGACAATGGACCAGGAATTGATAACTCAGAATTAGTAACCGTGTTTAATCCATTTACACGTATGGATGATGCTAGGCACTCGAGTCAAGGTGGTTATGGCTTAGGCTTAGCCATTGTGAAGAAAAGTATGCAACTACTCGGTGGTGAAGCCATTGCTGAAAATTTGGGATCGGGTGGCTTAAAAATTAGCTTGTCTATTCCTCAATAATCACCACAAAAGTGGGATAAATGACCTTTGGTTAACACTCATTATCATCAGTTAATAATGAGTTTAACGAGTGATTGTTAACCCCCACTCTCAAACAGATCAAGCGTACTTACTTACTTTTCGCAGTGCTATTTGCTGTTTTAATTTAGAAAGATGATCAGTAAATACAATACCATTTAAGTGGTCCATCTCATGTTGGATGACTATGGCTAAGAAGGTATCAGTGTCGATGTCAAAAGGTGTACCGCTTCGATCGAGCGCCTTAATATTAATTTTTTCACTTCTGGTCACTTTAGCTCGGTAACCTGGGATCGATAAACAGCCCTCTTCACCGACAAATTGACCTTCAGCCATCACGATTTCTGGATTAATAAAAATTTGGGGATGATTTCTATCAGGTGATAAATCGATGACTAATACCGCATGTTCACTGCCCACTTGCGTTGCCGCCAGTCCAATGCCATCTTCAGTATTGTATAGGGTTTCTAACAGATCATCGATTAAGCCTTGCACCATATTAATATCAGTAACAGGCTTAGCTTTTCGTTTTAATCGTTCGTCGGGTATGGTAAGAATATCCAGTATGGCCATTAAGATCACATCGTAAAGAAGTTTTGTTGTTATTATGACGTCATTTTTTCTAAAGGCAAGATTGACAATACCACACAATGACTCAGCTTCGCTCACTGATAGTGGTTACCATCATAAAATAATAAGATATTTCAACAGACACTAGTGCAATATTAAAAAAAATTATATCATCGTGGTCAGTAAGGTAAATGATGTATGGCGAAGAATAACACAAACACTGAAGTATGAGCCGCCACTATTGAATTGAGAAGACCATGCTAGAAAAAAAGCTGGAGAAAATAGTCATTAGCCCGATAGAAAAAATTTGGTTTATCGTGGATCATATCCCTAAAGGCTATGTAAGCTCATATGGAAAAATAGCCGATTTAGCCGGTCTTCCTGGTAGAGCAAGATATGTCTCAACAGCATTGAAAAGAGCACCTAGTTCAATGGCATTACCTTGGCATCGAGTCATCAATAGCCAAGGTAGAATTTCTTTTGAAAGTAAGAGCCAAGCTTATCAAACTCAGATGGAGCTGTTGAGACTTGATGGCGTGCAAGTGAACGATGGAAAGATTTCATTGTCTGAATATGCATGGAAACCCGATCTGATCACTTTAATGTTCGAGATCCCTTTTTAGCGATAACGTTTAAACCTACTTGTTATAAGATCCAGAACACGACTAAGCGATGCCCTAAACATCTTGACGGTACTGTTCTACTCATCAATGCGGCGGCTTAAATAACAAACTGTAACATAATATGAGGAAACCTCTTTGTCTATTGGTAAACACCTAATCATTGCATCATGCTTACTAAATTCTAGCTTTGCAATTACGGCAGAACTTAGTCCACTTACTCCTCAACGTGCTGAATACCAAGTTAATTATGGTAATATTGAGCTTGGTAAAGCCAGATACCAACTTCCCATTGCAGAAGGGAACGTCTATCAGTACCGTTTTGATAGTGACGTAAGTCTATTAATGTTGTCAGACCGAAGGAACATACGCAGTGACTTCACCTTAAAAGGTGATCAGTTAACGCCTATGCGTTATACCCATAACCGTCAAGGTACTGGGCCAGAATATCAAGAGCAGGCTGCCTTCGCTAAAAGCCAATCTGTTGTGCATAGCCGCTATAAAGATGAACGAGCTCAGCTCCCCTATACCAACCTTTTATATGATCCCCTTATGGTGCAACTCCAATTTAGACTTGATATGGTTCAAGGCAAGAAAAACTTGCATTACGCCATGGTAAAAGAGGGAGAAATCGATGAGTACGATTTCCGTATTATTGGTAAAGAGAGAATGAACATAGACAGTGGCAGCTACGAAACCATCAAAATTGAAGTGGTGCGAGACAGCAAAAAAAGACAAACGTTCTTTTGGATGGCACCAGATCTAGGTTACCTTCCAGTGCGACTCACTCACTTTGAGAAAGGCAGTAAACAACTGGATATCAAACTAGTAAACTACCAATTCACCGAGCCTGAACAAACAATAAAAAACCTATCGATTAAGCCTGAAATCAGTATTAATCCCTAACTGATATCTAAACTTAAAGAGTCAATGCCTAAATGTTCTCAAGCCTTTAGGCATTCTTAACCGTACGTATATTCACAGTATCTCAACATTAAACATGCACAATAATAATCAAGTATGCGCCTACAAATACACGACCCTTTCTCCTTTACAAAACAATTCCCAATCACCAGCGTCTAAGATATGCCACTGTTCATTGTGAGTTAATGGCCGTGTCGCGATCACGGTCACGATATCATTTGTCGTTGTTTCCTTATCAAAATCAATAACGACATCTGTATCAATCAATTTTGCTTGCCCAAATGGCGCTTTACGTGTGATATAGCAAAGATGATTACTGCAATAACTCATCACATGATCACCATCACTTAAAATCATATTGAATACACCCAGTTCACGAATTTCATCTGCCAAACTGGCGATATATTGAAATACCGATCTCACGTCATCAGGCTCATGCTCGCCAAACTTATTCACCACGTTTTCTAATATCCAACAAAATGCAAGCTCACTGTCAGTATCCCCTACTGCTTGAAAACGAGAAACTATAAATTTATCATCATATTCTGACAATTGACCATTATGTGCATAGGTCCAATAACGTCCCCACAGTTCCCGTGTAAAAGGATGTGTGTTTTCTAATGAAACACAGCCTCGATTAGCTTGTCTAATATGACTGATAACCACTTCACTTTTTATAGGGTAAGATTGAAGCATTTTTGCAATATGGGATTCGCTGCTGGGACACGCATCTTTAAATGTGCGGCTGCCTTTCCCCTCGTAAAATGTGATCCCCCAACCATCTACATGCGGCCCTGTGACACCGCCTCTTTGCGCTAAGCCTGTAAAGCTAAATACGATATCTGTTGGCACATTTGCGCTCATCGCCAATAGTTCACACATCAATTTATCCTTTTTTATTTCTACTGCTTTTTTATATTCTAACGAGTTAAAGAAGAAAGTGGAATCTCATGTGTAAACAAAAATTTAAACGTTTGTTTTAAATAAAGCTTGTAATCAATTCCACATAGGTTTAAATTTTACGCGACACAGGTCAGACCACAACCTATAATTGTGATATGGATCAAAAATACACTTGGCTGATAGCCAATCAATAGGTTGCCCTATTAAGGAGAATAACAGTGACTACCCTACTTTCAACTATCGCAATACTTTTTGTTTTAGGTGCTTTAGCCTATCTCAGAGTTTCCCTACTGACATCAAGCATCATCACCGCTGTCGTCCTGACAATAGGATCGGCAACGGCAGCAGTAAGTCCCATTATTTGGGTTATCTTTTTAATTATCGCATTACCTCTTAACACCCATTCATTTCGTAAAAAATTCCTCACTCAACCCTTGCTGAAAATATACCGTGGCATAATGCCAGAGATGTCTTCTACTGAAAAAGAAGCCATCGAAGCTGGAACCACATGGTGGGATGCTGATCTATTTGCCGGTAAGCCTGATTGGAAAAAGTTACATCATTATCCTACTGCTCGATTAAGCGCAGAAGAACAAGCATTTTTAGATGGCCCAGTCGAAGAAGTGTGTAAGATGCTCAACCAGCATCAGGTTTCTCATCAATTGGGCGATCTCCCCGCTGACATCTGGCAATACTTAAAAGACAATGGTTTCTTCGCCATGATCATTAAAAAGAAATATGGCGGCTTAGAGTATTCAGCCTATGCCCAGTCACGTGTATTACAAAAGCTGGCAGGATTGAGCAGTGAATTAGCATCGACTGTAGGCGTCCCGAACTCTTTAGGCCCTGGCGAATTACTTCAACATTATGGTACAGCAGCACAACAAAATCATTATCTTCCTAGGTTAGCTCAAGGTTTAGAAGTTCCCTGTTTTGCACTCACCAGCCCTGAAGCGGGCAGTGATGCGGGCGCCATTCCTGATTTTGGTATTGTTTGTAAAGGTCAATGGGAAGGTGAAGAAATTCTGGGCATGAAATTAACCTGGAACAAACGCTATATCACACTTGCCCCCGTCGCCACAGTACTGGGGCTTGCATTTAAACTGCAAGATCCTGACAAATTATTAGGTGCTAAGCAGGAATTAGGGATCACTTGTGCTTTGATCCCAACAGATATTGAGGGCGTTAAAACTGGTCGTCGTCACTTCCCATTGAACTGCATGTTCCAAAATGGTCCGACTCAAGGTGACGAAGTGTTCGTGCCACTGAGCTTTATCATAGGTGGGCCTGAAATGGCTGGCCAAGGTTGGCGAATGTTGGTTGAGTGTTTATCTGTAGGACGCGGGATCACCTTACCATCAAACTCAGCAGGTGGCGTGAAAACAGCCGCGATTGCAACTGGCGCATATGCCCGTATTCGGCGCCAATTCAAATTACCGATCGGCAAGCTTGAAGGCATAGAAGAACCAATGGCCCGGATCGGCGGGAACGCGTATCTGATGGAAGCAGTCACGAGCTTGACAACAACTGGGATTGATCTCGGTGAGAAACCATCTGTTATCTCTGCAATTGTCAAGTTTCATCTTACAGATAGAATGCAGAAATGTGTGATTGATGCCATGGATATCCATGGTGGAAAAGGAGTTTGCCTTGGCCCAAATAACTACTTAGGCCGTGGATACCAAGCAGCGCCTATTGCTATCACTGTTGAAGGTGCCAATATTCTCACCAGATCAATGATCATTTATGGCCAAGGCGCAATTCGCTGTCACCCATATGTACTTACTGAAATGGAATCAGCATTTGATACTGATGCAGAGAAAGGATTAAGCGATTTTGATTCGGCGATATTTGGCCACATTGGATTTACGATCAGTAATCTCGTGCGTAGCTTCTGGTTAGGCCTCACATCCAGTCGTTTTTCAAATTCACCTTATACTGATAAAACTAAACGTTACTATCAACATATGAATCGCTTTAGTGCTAACTTAGCCTTATTATCTGATTTAGCAATGGCAAGTCTAGGCGGAGAGTTAAAACGAAAAGAGCGTATATCTGCGCGATTAGGTGATCTCTTAAGCCAATTATACTTAGCTTCTGCAACCTTAAAACGCTATCAAGATGAAGGTCGTCAAACAGAAGATCTTCCATTGGTGCAATGGGCCGTTGAAGACTCACTGTATAAACTGCAAGATTCCCTCGATGATTTGTTGAATAACTTTCCTATGGGACTCGGACATGTGCTCCGCATTATCTTATTTCCATTCGGTCGCCCACTTAAACGCCCAAGCGATGTGCTGGATCATAAAGTGGCTAAAATAATGCAAACACCTTGTGCAAGTCGTGATCGCCTCGGAAAAGGCCAGTTTTTAACCGCTTGTGACAACAATGCCGTCGGTATTCAAGAGCAAACCTTTAAAGACATTATCGCTTGTGAGCCATTGCACGATAAAGTCTGTAGAGCTGCGGGAAAACGTATTCCATTTATGTGGCTAGATAAAGTCGCCGCAGAAGGGAAAGCTTTAGGAATATTAAATGATGATGAAATTGCCTTACTGGAGCGAGCTGAAATTGGACGAATGAAGTCAATCAATGTTGATGATTTTGACCCTGATGAGTTAAAAGCCATGATAGCCACTAAGCAAAATCACGAACAAGCTGCTTAAAACATAAAATAGAAATAACAAAGGAGGCGTCGGCCTCCTTTTTTTATGTTGTTCCGTGATTGTCATTATGTGTCGTTGTCCGCTTCATCGCTCTTATTATCTGCTAACTTCGCCTCGCCATTCGCTTCGTTTTCCACTAGGCTATCTCTTGCTATTTGTTCATCCTGTATTTTTGCCAAATTTTGTGCCTCTACGGGTAATAAATAGATTAATTCAATACCTGTTTTAAGCTCACTATCTGATGCAGTAAAGATAATCACCTTACCATCATCAAGATAAATAAGCGGCATGGCGCTCTCACCGTACCTATCTCTAAAATGTTTAACACTAAAATTATCAGTGATATTCGTGATCTTTATTAAGGCACCTTGAGCCATTAAACTGGCCAATTTAGCATAGCTGACTGAATCACCAAATAAGCAGAGACTCTGCTGATAAGACTCCGAAAGCTGATGCCTAGCACTAGCATCTTCGTTATGCATCAATCCATACACTCTTTTACTGCCTAATAAATCCTGATAATGAAAACTGACCAAAGGATTGAGCTGACGATAGGGGGAGATCACCAGTAAACGACCGATCCCTTTCATGTCAAGATAATTAGCCGCATGCTCTGAGGTTGGATTACCAAAATAAACCGCAATATTATCCATTCTAGCCAATCTAATATTGTCCCAGTTATTATCTGCCAACGTCACTATCACATTTTTTGATTTAAGGACTTTAGCCAATTCACGGGGAAACCTTGCCGCACCAAAAATTAATAAACCTTGTGCTTTACCCGCATTAACCCCTAAAAATCTGGCCCAGGCCCCCGCGGTTAAACTTTGAATAACCACAGTGCCAATGATGATAAGAAACACCAAGGGTACGATTAACTCTGCGCCTTCAACACCTGACTGTTCAAGCTTAATAGCAAATAATGAAGAAACGGCTGCCGCTACAATCCCACGAGGTGCCATCCAGCTTAAAAACCATTTATCCGCACGCGTTAATGAGGTCCCAATTCCACAACACCACACACTTAACGGGCGGGCAATAAACATCACAACCCCTAAAACCACAATCCCTTCCCAACCTAAGCTCAATAGCGCATTTGAATCAAGTCGCGCGGCAAGTAAGATAAATAAGGCAGAAATTAACAGCACTGTGAGGGTTTCTTTAAATTCAATAATGTCAGAAATATCAACACCACGCATATTTGCCAAAAAAATACCCATGACAGTCACAGTCAATAATCCAGACTCTTGCTGGACTAAATTTGAAGCGACAAAAACCCCTAACATGATAGTTAATACCGCCGTATTTTTTAAATAGTGTGGCAATAGATTATTTCTAAGTATGTAGCCCACACAAAACCCCATGACAGCGCCAAATCCTAGTCCCAGTCCCAGCATATACCCAAGCGCATATAATACGTGAGTGGTCGGATCTGCAGCAACGGCAATGAATTCAAACACAAGTACAGCCAGTAATGCCCCAATGGGATCAATAACAATCCCTTCCCAACGAAGAATGCTTGCTAGTTCAGATTTTGGTTTAACACTACGTAGCATAGGAACAATCACAGTTGGCCCAGTCACCACGACCAAAGCACCAAACAACATTGACATTTCCCAATTAAAATCGAGTAAAAAGTGTGTCGATATGCCAATGCACGCCCAAGTGATTAGCGTGCCTATCGACACTAAATTCGTCAACATGCGCCCATGACCTTTTATTTCTTTAAAATTAAGCGTTAACGCGCCTTCAAAAAGAATAACCGCCACACCCAAAGAAATAATCGGAAAGAAAAGATCGCCAAATATTTCATCTGGATTAATAAAACCAAACATAGGCCCCATGATTAAACCACACAGTAATAAAGGAAGAATAGCGGGAAGCCGCATTTTCCATCCTATCCATTGGCATATTAACGATAAGACGCCCACCAAACCTAACATGGCAGTGATCTGCTCAACCATATACGTTATCCTTACACTTTGTTCAATCACACACTCAACTATTGAGTATATGACAGGAATAAATTTTAGGTCGCTAACACGCAAGCAATAAAGCCATTGACATGAGCCCTAGGGTAATAGTTACACAAACCCTACCCTGTACAAAAAAACAACACACCCTTGCAAAACAACCATGAAAGATAAACAGACCTTAGTCTACGTAGAGCACACTCGTATTATTTAACGATTTGGGTGTATACTTCTTCTATATTTTTATTACAATAAAAACAAATAGATGAATAAAAAAAGTATACTCATTGTTATAGCAACATTCTTATCATCCTCTTGCAGTCAGAACGTCACACTTAATCACACTCACCAGGTTAACCTGGCCAGCATTCACCAACACATAAAACAGCTTGCCTCAGACGAATTCGCTGGACGGGGTCCCCTGTCTGAAGGAGAAAAACTCACAACCCGTTATTTAGCTGAGCAATATCACGCCATGGGCTTAACAGGAGGCAATAAAGGCCATTACTTGCAAGCTGTTCCTATGGCTAAACTCACTTCAGATCAAAGTATGCAATTAACCGTCGGTGATCTTACTTTTAACGCTGGAACAGATTTTACCGCTCGCACCCAACAAATAAACACCGACATACAATTAGACAAATCTGAACTTGTCTTTGTCGGTTACGGCATTAATGCACCTCAATACCAATGGAATGATTATCAAGATGTCGATGTCAAAGGTAAAACCGTCATCGTGCTTGTCAACGATCCAGGCTTTGCTACCCAAGATCCACAATTTTTTACCGGTAATGCCATGACCTATTATGGCCGCTGGACATATAAATACGAAGAAGCGGCCAGACAAGGTGCCAAGGCGGTACTGATTATCCATGAAACTGCTGCTGCAGCTTATCCTTGGGGGGTAGTAGAGAATTCAAACTCTGGCAGTAAATACACTTTAATCGACGATAAAAAAAATGCGACTAAACTGCCTATCATGGGATGGATACAACAAGAAGTGGCGCAACAGATATTTACACAAGCAGGCCTAACATTAGCGTCAATGCAGCAACAAGCCCTAACGGCAAACTTTACGGCTGTGCCATTAAAGCTGACGGCCAATTTACACCTTAAAACCGATATTGAGCAAGCAGAATCAAACAATGTCCTTGCCTTAATTAAAGGCAGTGAAAAGCCAGAAGAGACGATTGTGATCAGTGCTCACTGGGATCACTTTGGTACAAAACAAACCCCCAGTGGCCCCATTATTTATAATGGGGCAATAGACAATGCAACTGGTGTTGCTGGCACCTTAGAAATTGCGCGTCTATTGATGGCCAAACACAAATTACACCCATTTAAACGTTCTATTTTATTTGCCAACTTTACCGCTGAAGAAACCGGACTATTAGGCTCGGAGCTTTTTGCTGAAGGGACTGCTATCCCAACGAAAAATATCGTCGCTATATTGAATATCGATGGCATGAATCCCCTTGATGGGGTCGACTATATTTTGCAATATGGCAATAATCTCTCTGAACTTGAACATTATTTAACGCTGGCAGCCAACGCACAACGCCGCACAGTGAAACTGGATCCCCGACCGCAAAACGGGCTTTTTTTTCGTTCTGATCACTTCTCTATGGCTAAACAAGGTGTCCCAGGATTATTATTCATGAGTTTAGGCGATACAGATCCAGACTATATTAGTCATCGATATCACAAAGAAACCGACGACTACACTCCCCTATGGTCATTAGCAGGAATGGAGCAAGATATCACCTTAATCACTGATATTGCGACAACACTTGCCAACAACAATGATTGGCCACAATGGAAACAGGATTCTGATTTTAAACAACGAAGGGCTGAAGATGGACGATAAATCTTATATCTCCATAATCTATTGAGTTGGATGAAGTGAATATTAGCGAGCCGCTCAACGCATGATTACCGCAACAAAAAAGAGACCCAAACGTGTCTCTTTTTTCACTGTTAACATTCATTTTCAAGATTAGTTCATTTTAGCAGGAATATTCAAACCAAAACTGTCGAACAAAAAAGCATAAATATCGGCAAACTCATCGATTTTCATCGACGTGGGTTTACCCGAACCATGGCCTGCTTTCGATTCAATTCGCATAATCACGGGTGCATCCCCCTGCTGCTTCGCCTGCATCATAGCCCCAAATTTAAAACTGTGTAGGGGCACCACGCGGTCATCATGATCAGCTGTCATTATCATCGTTGCTGGATAGTCACGCTTGCTCACATTATGATAAGGAGAATAGGCCATCAGAGCTGGGAATTGTTCAGCAACATCGGCACTGCCGTATTCACTTGTCCACGCCCAGCCAATAGTAAACTTTTGGAAACGAAGCATATCCAATACGCCAACGGCAGGTAACACAGCGGCAAACAACTCCGGACGCTGTGTCAACGCCGCTCCCATCAATAATCCGCCATTACTACGTCCATAAGCCCCAAGTTTACCGGGATTAGTGTACTTATTTTCTATCAAATATTCAGCAGCGGCATAATAATCATCAAATACGTTCTGCTTATTGTCTAACATCCCAGCCTGATGCCAACTTTCCCCATATTCCGCTCCCCCTCTTAAATTTGGCACAGCGTACACCCCCCCAAGATCCATCAACGCGATATTAGCAGGGCTAAACCTAGGTGTTAACGAGATCCCAAAACCGCCGTAAGCATAAAGTAAAGTCGGGTTAGTCCCATTTTTTGTTAATCCTTTTTTATAAGAGATCATCATAGGAACACGGGTGCCATCTTTACTATTATAAAAAATTTGTTCAGAAACATAATTATCAGGATTAAAGGAAATACTAGGGTTAACAAATAGCGTTGATTTACCTGTGCTAAAGTCAAATTTATACGTAGTTTTTGGCTGGACGTAACTGTTAAAGACATAATAAAAATATTCTTTACTGCGCTTACCATACGGACCGCCAATGTTTCCTTTGCCTGGCAGTATGACATCTTGTTTCAATTGACCGTTCATGCTGTAAATAGACAGCTTTCCAAGTACCTCATTCAAATAACTCACCACGAAATGATCATTGATGATGGCAATGTCACGAATAGGATCATGACTTTCAGGTAAGATGGTATTCCAGTACCGCTTATCACTCTGATTAACGTCGATAGCAATCACCTTGCCATTAGGTGCATTTAAATCTGTTTTAAAGTAAAAAATAGATTTGTCATTGCCTAAAAAATGATATTCCGCTTCCAAATCAATAATCAGTTCTACGACATCAGTATCTGCCTCTAGGGACTTGTAAAAAAAACGGTTACGGCTGTCGGTACCTTGAGAGATCGACAACAATAAATAATCCCCTTTTTCTGCCACTTCAATGCCAAAGCCCCAATCTTTGTTCTGCTCACGTTCATAGACTAAGGTATCTTGACTCTGCTCAGTGCCTATTTTGTGGTAGTAAACCTTTTGGTTCACATTCACATCAGCAAGTATATTCCCTCCCATAGGCTTATCATAACGAGCATAATAGACACCTTGATTATCATGGTCCCAAACGGCACTAGAAAACTTTATCCAATTTAGTTCATCATGTAATGCCTTGCCCGTGTCAACATCAATAAACTGCCATTTCTGCCAATCGGAACCTGAATTCGATGTTCCATACGCTAACATGTTACCATCACTGCTAACGGAAACACCCGATAATGCGACCGTCCCATCACTGGAAAAGGTATTAGGATCTAACGCAATTTTTTCAACCCCAGCCTTATTGTTAACATACAAAGTAGATTGGGCTTGCAACCCGTTATTGCGATAGTAAAACGTATTATTACCATGCTCAAATGGTGCTGACACCTTTTCGTAATCCCAAAGTTCGGTAATGCGCTCAACAATCACCTGCTTATTGACGATACCTGATAGATATTCATTGCCATTTAACTGTTGTGCCTTTACCCAATTTTTCGTCTCTGTTGATTCAGCTTCTAAGAAACGATAAGGATCTGCCACCTTAACTCCCTGAATCGTGTCAACGGTATCGCCTACCGTAGCCAATAAGGAGGTCGATTGCTCCGCCACATTAGTTTGACAGCCCATCACTAGTGACACTATCCCTACCAATAACAGAGATTGTGTAGCCCATCTTGATCTCAATTTCATTTTACTTCCAACCCCAACATAATGTTATATTATTGTTATATTCATTACTCGAGAGTAAACCCTTGTAATTAAATGTTTGTTTTACATCTACTATACAATTTAAAAAAAACATGGCAACGAAATAAAGTTCATTCTCAAAATTATGTTAGGCCCCAAGATTAATAAATCTGTAACATGATGAACAGATAGAAAGAGTAAAATATGCATAAAACGTGAGTAATCAACCGTAAATAGGCGTTATCATTGCATCGGATTATCTAAATGACAATATTTAGGATTATAAAAACTAATGAATAAGACTAGTTTTTCTCGCTTGTTGCTTTGCGACCCTAGCCCTATAATGAACGTGTTTTCAGGAAGTGTCTGCCTAGCAGATATGGAAACAAAGAACTCTTAATTAGCGTGTCTAACACGTTAATTTACTCCCTGGTTCTTAAGCTTGACTTCCTTCCTTCAATTTGTTGATTGCAATTTATTTTTTGCAGCCCGCTTAAAAAATTAAGCGGGCTTTTTTTTGCCTACAATTACCCTATAGACGATAAGTTCACTATCTCCACTGACCACTCAACCCACCTTAATTGAATGTCAATACTGCTTTTGCATCTCTTTTATCTTGTTTCGTACCAACACCACAAGGTTACATAGGTTTACTCATCCTAATGACGACACGTCGATTACGTGCACGTTCACCAATCGTATCATTGGATGCAACATGATTTAACTCACCATGACCTACTGTGTGGATCCGTTCTTGAGTGATCCCAGCAGCAACAAAGAAGGCTTTAACTGAATCAGCCCGTTTCTCTGATACCTTTTGATTTATTGAACGACCACCATAACTGTCTGTATAAGCATCAATTAATACTAGCTCTACGTCAGGATCATAAGAAAGGTACTCTTGTACTTTGGCTATTTGTTCTTTCGCATAATGCGTCAGTTCTTGGCCACCAAATTCATAGGTTAATACGGTAAAGGCGATATCATCGAAACTATAGGGTAACAAACCAGCTAAACATGCTTTAAATTCAGCATACTGACGATTAAAGTTAACCGCTGACAACCCCACGGCGATTTTATTGTCATGATTATACCAATCAGCATAATAGAAGGTAGGTTGCATGCCTTGCTCAAGTTCAGAAAGCATAGACCAGGCTGCATTTCGAGTCACCTCGCCACTAAAATACTTTTGATAAGTCAATTCGGTGATTTCTGTAGACAGTACTCCGGGACGCCACGTAGGGGGTAAGCTCATTAGTTTTGCTTGGGTCACTTTTTCTGGTTTTACCCACATATCGAGATTAAAAATAAGATTATGGCTTTTACCTGCTAAGCTGGTAAATATTGCTTTACCATACGCAGGAATATCATGCTCAAGTCGACATATGATTGGCGTATTGCCACTTAACGTCCACTGAGATTGATCCAATGAGGCAACATAATGTCGTAATTGCGCACTCGTCGACAGAGGCAAAAACAAAGCTAACACCAGTAATACTCTTAGCCACATACAAAGTACTCTTATTTATTCTATTACTTAGCCTATCGGCACATCTTTGCATACCTTTAGCCTATAAAACAAACATTCAAACATGACAGCATTAACCCATTGCCTCATAATAGCGGCATGCTAACTATTTGGATATTGTCATGAGCGACATTTGCAACGCGAATAAATTAAGTCACCGATTTCGAGGCTACTTCCCCGTTGTCATCGATGTTGAAACAGCCGGTTTCAATGCTCAAACCGATGCGTTACTTGAAATCGCCGTCACCATGCTCAAAATGAATGATGAAGGTATACTCAGTTTAGACAAAACTTTGCATTTTCACATCGAACCTTTTGAAGGCGCAAATCTAGAACCTGAAGCCTTGGCGTTTACAGGCATAGATCCTACCAATCCATTGCGGGGCGCAGTCAGTGAAAAAGACGCCTTCTTGGAGATTTTTAAAGAAGTCAAAAAAGCCCAAAAAGCTGTGGGCTGCCATCGAACGATTATCGTTGCCCACAATGCGACCTTTGATCATAGCTTTGTGACCAAAGCGATTGAACGCTGTGCGCTTAAACGCAGCCCCTTCCACCCTTTTGCAACCTTCGATACTGCAGCATTGTCAGGTCTGGCGTTAGGCCATACAGTACTCGCAAAAGCGTGCTCTATTGCTGGGATCCCATTTGATAATAATGAAGCTCACTCAGCCCTTTACGACACAGAGCGGACAGCAGAATTATTTTGTTTAATTGTCAACCGCTGGAAAACATTAGGTGGGTGGCCTTTAGCGATAGATAATGAAACGATAAAAGGCGATAGCGACTAACTCATCACGATATGATGAATTAACAATGACATTAAAGAAAACTTGCTAAGTCACATTATTTAAAAACAAAAAAGCTGCGATAAACGCAGCTTTTTTTAAACTTTAGCAACTGATAATATTACAAATTATAGTGCATCTGCATTATCATTTAAGTAAGAAGCAACACCTTCTGGGCTTGCATCCATACCTTTATCGCCTTTTTCCCAACCAGCAGGACACACATCACCGTGCTCTTCATGGAATTGAAGTGCATCAATCATACGCAGCATTTCATCGACATTGCGGCCTAGTGGAAGATCATTAACCACTTGATGACGCACTTGGCCTTCTTTATCAATTAAAAAAGAACCACGGAAAGCGACACCCGCTTCTGGATGCTCAACATCATACGCTTTGCAAATCTCATGCTTAACGTCAGCCACTAGCGTGTACTGAACAGGACCAATCCCGCCTTGAGCTACTGGAGTATTACGCCATGCATTGTGAGTGAACTGTGAATCAATAGAAACACCAATCACTTCAACACCACGTTGCTTAAACTCTTCAATACGATGATCAAAGGCAATCAGCTCAGATGGGCAGACAAAAGTAAAATCAAGTGGGTAGAAAAATACGACTGTTGGCTTGCCTTTCGTTGCCTCAACGAGGTTAAAGCTATCAACGATTTCGCCATTACCCAGAACTGCAGCCGCGGTGAAATCAGGGGCTGGACGGCCTACTAATACGCTCATTATATATCTCCATCTATGGATTGAAAAACGTTTTTCGTTAAATCTTATCGCATTATAGGCACTGTTTACTGCCACACAAGTCAATAACACATTTTTTGATAAATATACCTCTTTCCGCTGATTTTGTAGCCTAATTGACCTTTACTATTGTGTTGATATTTTACACTTAACACTTATCTACAATCACAATTAGTTAACAAACTATCGATTAAACAAGAAAAAAGACCTATTTACTGGACAAGACGACATTGACTAAGCAAAAATGACCGTCAATCTAACAAATATAAAAGAAAATATAGAATATGAACGCTGTTGTTATCGCAGTATGCCTGATGCTGGCCCTCAGTTTCGCTAGGGTTAATGTCGTCATCGCACTGACCATTTCTGCATTAGTCGCCGGTCTTGTTGGAGGCATGGATGTTCAACAAACAATCGACGCTTTTAATACAGGCCTCGGCGGCGGTGCCCAAATCGCATTGAGTTATGCCCTGCTTGGTGCTTTTGCTGTTGCTCTATCACATTCAGGCCTAACCACGCTCATTTCACGTAAAGTGATCGCCTCTTTAGGGCGTGAGCAAAATAAAAACAATATGAACCGCGTAAGATGGACACTGCTCATCATGATCCTATTGATGTCGGTCTCATCGCAAAACCTATTACCTATTCACATTGCTTTTATCCCCATTTTGATCCCACCACTGCTTCATGTAATGTCTAAATTAAGATTAGATCGACGATTAGTTGCTTGTGTCCTTACCTTTGGTTTAGTCACAACCTACATGATTTTACCTATAGGCTTTGGCGGCATTTTTCTAAACGATATTCTGCTTGCTAATTTAAACAGTAATGATCTGCACGCTGTTCGTGAACAAATCCCTACCGCCATGATGATCCCCGCCTTTGGTATGGTAACCGGGTTATTATTTGCCATATTTGTCAGTTATCGTAAGCCTAGAGAATACGAAGAAAAAGCGATACTTGCTGCAGAGCCAGAAGAAACACTCAACCGTAAAAATATCATTATTGCCGTTATTGCTATTATCTCGACACTTTCAGTTCAATTACAAACTGACTCGATGATTTTTGGTGCGTTGGTTGGCTTTGTTATTTTCAGCTTCTCAGGTGCACTTAAGCACGTTGCTGATCAAGATATCTTTAACCAAGGTGTGCGCATGATGGCTAACATAGGTTTCATCATGATCTCAGCTGCAGGTTTTGCTGCCGTCGTAAAAGCGACCGGTGATGTGGGTAGTTTAGTCGCATCACTAAGTGATATCATTGGTGATAACAAAGCATTAGCCGCTTTTTTAATGTTAATCGTGGGGTTACTTATCACCATGGGGATCGGTTCATCTTTTTCAACTATCCCGATCATTGCCGCTATCTATGTCCCGCTAGCCATCAGCTTTGGTTTCTCTGTTCCTGCCACCATCGCCCTTGTCGGCACAGCTGCTGCATTAGGCGATGCCGGCTCACCGGCATCAGATTCGACCTTAGGTCCCACAGCCGGTCTTAACGCTGATGGACAACACGACCATATTAAAGACAGTGTGATCCCAACCTTTATTCACTACAACATACCTTTATTAGTGTTTGGTTGGATTGCCGCCATGGTGCTTTAATCGAATAGACATTACCCAAAAAAGGAGCCTAATGGCTCCTTTTTTGTCACGCTTTTAGCTAAACATTATTTCGTACCGAAAATCTTATCACCCGCATCGCCCAGACCGGGAAGAATATAGCCTTGTTCATTCAAACAATCATCAATCGAAGCAGTATAAAGCTCAATATCTGGATGGGCTTTTTCTAGCGCAGCAACACCTTCTGGTGCGGCCACTAACACTAAGGCTTTGATCGCAGTGCAACCACGCTCTTTTAGCAAATCAATGCTTGCAATCATTGACCCTCCCGTCGCCAGCATAGGATCAACGACCAACGCGATACGCGAAGGCATATCGCTGGCTAATTTTTCAAAATAAGAAACCGGTGCTAAGGTCTCCTCGTCACGGTAAATCCCCACCACTGAAATTCGCGCACTTGGAATATGTTCCAATACGCCATCCATCATACCCAGACCAGCACGCAAAATAGGCACCACGGTGACTTTCTTACCTTTAATCTGCTCAACCTCAACAGGGCCATTCCATCCTTCGATCACCACGGTCTCAGTTTCAAAATCCGCCGTTGCTTCATAGGTTAATAAACTGCCTACCTCAGCAGCTAATTCACGAAAACGCTTAGTGCTAATATTACCTTCACGCATTAATCCGATTTTATGACGTACTAAAGGATGTTTAACCTCAACCACTTTCATCTTTATCTCCTGATTTTTGACATTTATACAAGCAAATTCAGAAGATTCTAATTTATTTGTCCACAATGGAAAACATAAAGTTTTAAAAACCCAATAAATCATACTCGATGTCAGGTGCTATATCTGCGATCTGCCTCTTTCGAGTGATGACACAAGCTGTTAGAATAGCACCGCATAAAACCCCATAACTATTCTGTACCCGAGAGGATCTTCGTGAGCATTCCTACCCAGCTGAGCTATAAAGATGCAGGTGTTGATATCGACGCCGGAAATGCACTTGTTGATAATATTAAGACTGCAGTGAAACGTACCCACCGCCCAGAAGTCATGGGCAACTTAGGTGGATTTGGTGCTCTGTGTGAGCTGCCAACTAAGTACAAGCACCCAGTTCTGGTGTCTGGCACCGACGGTGTTGGTACTAAATTAAGATTAGCCATTGATCATAAAAAGCACGATACCGTCGGTATTGATCTAGTTGCCATGTGCTCTAACGATTTAATCGTCTCTGGTGCTGAGCCACTTTTCTTTCTCGACTATTACGCCACAGGGAAATTAGACGTTGATGCTGCCACCGCAGTCGTTAAAGGCATTGCCGAAGGTTGTGTACAATCTGGCTGTGCGTTAATCGGTGGGGAAACCGCTGAAATGCCCGGTATGTATGAAGGTGATGATTATGACCTTGCAGGTTTCTGCGTCGGCGTAGTTGAAAAAGCCGACATCATCGATGGCACTAAAGTCACGGCAGGTGACTCACTTATCGCACTAGCATCAAGTGGCCCGCACTCAAATGGATTTTCTTTGATCCGTAAGGTCCTTGAAGTCAGCCAAGCTAACCCACAAGATGATCTTGAAGGTAAGCCACTTATCGACCATTTGCTTAAGCCAACCAAAATTTACGTTAAATCACTGCTTAAGCTGCTTGAACAAACTGACGTTCACGCAATGGCACACATCACAGGTGGTGGGTTCTGGGAAAATATCCCTCGCGTACTGCCGGCTGACTGTAAAGCTGTCGTTAAAGGCGACTCATGGCAGTGGCCATCAATCTTTAACTGGTTGATGAAAAATGGTAATATCGCAGAATTTGAAATGTATCGCACATTTAACTGTGGCGTTGGCATGGTTGTCGCCCTGCCAAGCGACAAAGTTGAAGCAGCCCTTACCCTACTTAATGCTGAAGGCGAAAAAGCCTGGTTAATTGGTCACATTGCCAAACGCAATGATGATGAAGAGCAAGTGGAGATCCTGTAATGTCAGTCTGCAGTCGCGTATTAGTATTGATCTCAGGTAATGGCAGTAATTTACAGGCCATTATCGACGGATGTGATGACAATTTTCAGGCCGAAGTGGTCGGTGTGATCAGTAATAAACCCACTGCTTATGGCCTTATCCGTGCTCACCAAAGTGAGATAGATACCAGCTGTGTGATTGCACATAAAGATGAAACTCGCGTTGAGTATGACGCTAGACTAAAACTCGCTATCGATAAGTATCAGCCTGATCTTATTGTACTAGCAGGTTTTATGCGCATATTAAGCGACGAGTTAGTGCAAGGCTTTGAAGGAAAGATGATCAATATTCATCCCTCGTTATTGCCTAAATACACCGGACTGCATACCCATCAACGCGCGATTGACGCCAACGATACAGTACACGGCGTCAGCGTCCATTTTGTCACACCAGAGCTAGATTCAGGCCCGGTCATTTTGCAAGCGAAAGTGCCCGTCTATGAAGATGACACATCAGAGACACTGGCACTGCGCGTACACGAGCAAGAACACGCCATCTACCCAATGGTCGTTAAATGGTTCAGTCAAGGCAGACTGGCTATGACAGAGGGTAAAGCCGTTCTCGATGGTGTCGTACTCAACAGCGCCGGTTACGCCGTAGACTAACACTCATGTTATGCCCTGGTATGTTTTTACACATTCAGAACAAGGCATCATTTGTAAAAAGGCTAAGAAGTGATTCTTAGCCTTTTTTTATGCACGTCTCTAATTACTAATTAGCCTTCGAATGAAGGCTGTGATCTTTTCAATTAACCTTTGGCTGATTTTGTATTGGGCTAGCTTATTTTATACTTTAACTTCCTTGTTATTAATCGCTTCCAGCGAGGGTATGTGTAGGTGATCTCTCAGCACGCTGTGAATATATCCCTATATGCTCTACGGTTTCATCCTTGAAACCGAAGTCCTCGATTTCACTTACACCTATTATTACTCTCTTCGATTTAGCGTTATTACTCTGTTTTATCTGTCATTTATTTAGCAGAATTCTCTAATAAAAAATCAAGATAGAGCCCATAAGACTTATCGACATTTTATAGTTATGAGGATATGTTGAAATTGGTTCAAGAGACCTTTAATTAACATTTTAAGGACACTTCAGGTTGAACGTGGCGGGATCGCAGAAAAGATAAAAATATGCCTGTCCTACCTTTTTTCGTGCGTATTGTGATCAAGTCATTGATCGCAATCCCTTCACAAAACAAATCGCTCTTTGCATTATAAAGCAGACTCTGGGCTTGTTCAACACCCGAATAAGGTGTCGGCTACGCGACACCTATTCTTATTTGTTATGTTTATTTTTCCAACAGACTACTCCTTACTCTGGCACACTACGGCTATCAATACACATTAGTTTTCAGAATCCTAACGAGTAAGATGGTTGTTAATAAACTCCAAAATATTCCTTATCGTTGTCTTTATTCTCTTTGACTCATCAAATAAATCAAATGAATGATGGGCTTCAGGAAGATTGATTAAAGTCACTGGCATATTATTCTTTAACCCCCGATCAATAAACGTATCGATCGAACTATTTAATCCCTGCATTTCATCTTGGCCAGCCCGCACAACCAATATAGGCGGAAACTCAGGTAACGAATTAACGCCCTTTAGCGGATGTACAAATTTGAAAACTTCTGATGCGTCAGCAACCACCTGTGAACAGTTCAGATCAATCATGAAGCCATATAGAAGAGCTGCACATTTGATTGATGAATCTGATGCTAATACTGAAAGTGCATTGGGCACGTTTCCAGAGCAAGACCAAAGAGAAATATTTTCACTATCAATACCAAGATCAACTGCATTACCTTTCAGATGTTGAAGTAGAGTGAAAATATCTTTTTCGGGCTCAATGTTTGAGTAAGTAATCGCTGTAGTTCCTGAAACCGCGAAAAGTTGCGCCCAAGATATATATTGTTGAACTTCTTTTATTTTTAGTCCTGTCATTTGCTCGAAGCCCTGGTCAGGATATCCTATAACTAAGATAACAACCGGAGCAGGAGTACTCCTTTTCCCAGGGTAATAGATATCCATAACCAGTAAAGGATCAGTACTATAAGGTAAATTCGATTTGACGCATCCATCAAAACTTATCGGGTAATTTATTTTTGAAGTAAATAGTGGGTTATTCTGTTGATTTAATTTAGTCATGTTTAATCTCGTTTTTGTGAATTCGAGAGAAAATTTAAATGCCCTGAATAGGGAATTAATACCGAGGGATTAATAATAACTAAATAATAGGTCGATTTTAGTGAAAACAAGAGATTAGGTCAATGGTTATTTTCTGCTGGCCAAGGATAAATAGAAACTAGCTTTGTACATTGTAGACGTTACATCCATAACCAACGCCTTGCTAAGCGGATAAAAATGGTTGGCTATAATCGCGGATCGATGGCCAACTATTTTTATTCCGTTTAAGCAACTTAGGTATCATTTTTAGCCGAAAGTAAATCTAGCGCATTAACTAGGAGTTCTTGCTCTTCTGTCCCATTTGTAATACCTGATGCTTTTAAAAAGTAAACAACAGCCATTACCATAAAGAAAGTAGACTCACTTTCATTAAAATTTAATATCGAACTTGGGATAACTAAAAACATCAAAGAGACAAAAGCAATACTATAAAACGTCCATTTAGATCTGCGCTTCCTTTTTTGATACTTTTCGAGTTTGACTGCAAATTCCAATTTTGTCATAAATCATCCAATGATTTTTTTGATACCAACGCCCACTTAAGCGGACAAAAATTGTTGGTTAAAATAAGCGACGAAGGAGCAAAAGCCAACTGTTATTTGTCCGTTTAAACGACTTGTTGAACGAAGCCGCTCTGCGGCAGAGGTGTTTGTAACTACCGTCCATACTCAATAATAGCATTGTCACTTCGATGATGCGTTATTGGAGTATACCCATGAATACATCACAAGCACAACATTACAATTATCTTTATGAACAACATCTTATCAACTTAAGGCTACAAGGTAAACGTCCTTCAACCATTGAGGCTTATGCCCGTGTAGTACGTCGTATTACCGCCTTTTTTGATAAGCCAAAACCATAGCCAGCCATTGTTAATCAATAACATACATATATCTAGAGAGCACTCTATGTTTTGTAACTATTAATTCATGAAAGGAAGGAGTGTTAAGCTCATATAACCGAGTACTCTTAACAAAATGAGGTTTTTTGTCGTAAAAAGTTGATTTTAAGGCAAGGAATATCTGCTCTGTTGATAAACTGAGGAAGATGCTATTACAGGTATATTAGAGTTCTGTTGCTCTTATTACTTGAATCCAGCGGCTAGCCTACTTTAAGATACTCGCAACTCGTGGAAAAATGCCGTCGTCTTTTATTTAAGTGTTCACAGTAGCGACTTAGCTCTTGCAGTGTCCCTACTGGCCCATGAAATAGGTGCCCAAACTCTGTGGTGATTTTGAGCCAATTTTCAACAGGAATGTTTAGCCTCGTTAATATCTTATCTGCATTCGATGAGATTGCTCCGCGTTTATCATCTCGAATAATACGCCCTGTTTCATCAATTAATTCAAGATAGTCTTTCAGCGCGAAGTTTATCCCTTTGGGTTGATTCAGCCGTTCATTCCCAATAAAGGGCAGTAATCTGGTGGGTTGCTTTCCATTGATTGCCGCCTTGACTCGCAATTGAAGGCTGGTGTAGTCTGAATTCTCGGGCGTATTGGCTATCTTAGCGCGAATAGGATTAAGCTCGACATAAGCCATACAGGCCAGCACTGCCGCTTCATCCAAAAGCGCTTGAGATTTAAACCGCCCTTCCCAGAAATGACCTGTGCAATTATCTTCAAAGTTGGCTTGTCTGGCAATCGGCTCATTAAGGCATCGCATAAACCAGCTAATATCACTCAGACGTGAGCGGTAAGTCGCAATTAGGTGTTTTAATTTAGCCACTTGGTGCTCATCAATCACTTCACCTCAAGCAAATTTTTGTGTGAGTGCTGTGCCGTTAAAGCATTGATGCCATTGTTCAACCACTTCCCTATCTGACCAGACATTGGCTTTATCTAAATCGATATATAACACAATATGCAAATGATTACTCATCACGGCATAGGCAGCAACATCAATCGCAAACACGTCAGATAATTTAAGCATTTGCGCCTCTACCCAGCCGCGTCGATGGTCATAGTTTTTACCTGTGTACTTATCGTCACCACAGAGATATGCGCGGCGCACGACACGGCTACAACAATGGTAGTAAGGTGTATCTTCGATACTTATCAATGTTCTTCTAGGACGAGGCATAACTCACTCCAATCACATCACCATGATTAAATTTTAGTCACAGCGACAGGAAGTGCAATTAACCATGGCTGATGAGATGGACGCTCCCTAATTCGGCGTCAATGCGCCAAACTGATGTTGACCATTCAGTTACATTAAGGAGCGTCCACTATGAAAGTTACCACTATTGCTATCGATCTTGCAAAGAATGTATCCCAAGTACTTGGAATGACTGCAGATGCTAAGAAAGTCTATAACAAACGGCTGAACAGAAATCAGCTTAAAGAGCTGTTATGCAACACGCCTGCTTGCACTGTGGTTATGGAGGCCTGTTATTCATCACACTATTGGGGGCGTGTCGGTTTACAATTTGGCCATAACGTTAAGTTGATACCCGCTCAACATGTTACCCCATTTGTTCGCGGGAATAAAAATGACAGTAACGATGCATTAGCTATCTTTGAAGCAAGTTCAAGACCTAATATTCGTTTTGTGCCAATTAAGTCAGAGGCTCAGCAAGAGGTCTTGATGATGCATAGAATAAGAGACCGGTTAATCAAGCAGCGCATTGCTTGCACCAATCAAATTCGAGGATTATTGGTTGATTTTGGCTTTGTTTTTCCACAAGGCTTTACCGCTTTTGAACAAAACATCTGGGATATCATCAATGACAGTGAGCAGAGACCTTTACTCAGATATCTCCTCAACCAAGTTTATGATGAATACTTGCAAATAACTAAGCAACTCAAAGACCTCAATAAGTTGATAAAACAGAAAGTAGAGCAAACCGAAACAGGACAGATACTGCTCAGCATACCGGGTATTGGTCATGTAATAGCCTCCGCTTTTGAAGCTTGTATCGACAAAGGCCAGGCTTTTAATACCCCTAAAGAACTCGCTGTCTGGCTTGGACTAACACCGAGGCAATATGCCTCAGGAAATAAAAGCCAGCTTTATGGTATTACTAAGCGTGGTGACAGCTATTTAAGAAAACAACTCATCCACGGTGCGAGAACCGTTGTTAGTCATGCACACAAAAAAGATGATGCACTCAACCAATGGATAACCCAATTAAAAGCGCGAATAGGCTTTAATAAGACCGCAGTAGCGACGGCACATAAACTGGCAAGGCTGATGTGGATATTATTAAAAAAACAAACACGTTATCAAGCACAAAGCGGCCAAACGGCAGAGATAATATCATGCGTCTGATAATGTTAATGGTATCGACTATCAAGCAAAGCTCGTTCAAGACAAGAGCCGATACTGAGCCCGACTGGGTGTAGTGAGCGCTTGATAGTCACCTCTTAGGGAAGTGGTTAAATTGATGACAAAAGACTCAGTTCATCCTGCATAAACCCGTTAGAGACAAGGGTAAATAACCCGACTGGGTGTATTTTATTTTTGGGTGTGTAGGTACGGAATTCATCAGGGGCGCATTTTCTCTAAAAAGAGAACGTGTTAAGCCCGTATATATGTCAGCACTATCGCTTAAAGCGAAAAGAGTCAGTCAATAAACACGTAACGAGAGTTAATAGTTAACAAAGAAACTAAGGTCAAAAATACCTTGGTTAGATGAGTATTACCTTGACTAACCGGGAGCGTCCATATATGTCTATTGATTTTTGGTTATGAACGCAGATATTTGGTTTATTCCTTTAATACAAGCGATTGCTGACAGAGAATATTTAGCATTCAAAGAGCGGCTTGAGTGGGCCTATATTTACCTTCAAAAAAATGCCCTGTCAACTAAACAGAGAAAGTCAAAATATAACAATAGTTTAAGCGATATTTATGCTCACTTTAATGCTTAAGGTTCAACGTATGACCTTGATAATACTTCATTTCATCGCGCTAAGCGTTTTAAAGAAAAGTGCTATGAATGGTTACTAAAAGGACTTGTCATTATATATTTACCTGCTTATTCACCCGAACTCAATATCATTGAAATACTCTGGAAAAAGATCAAATATGAATGGCTATCTTGCCATGCTTTTATCACGTTTGAGACGCTAAAAAATAGTGTAAAAGACATACTGAATAATTATCAGTCTAAATATTTGATAACTTTTAGTTAAGCACTTAACTTTATCTAATATGGTGTTTTGTATTGGTTAAGCACTTAACTTTATCTAATATGGTGTTTTGTGTTGGTTAAGCACTTAACTTTATCTAACATGGTGTTTTGTGTTGGTTAATGTTGCGGGGTGTGGTTTTTGTTGGTTTTTTTGTTGATTTTTTTTATTACTATCTGTATTATTAGAGCTGAAAGCATAATGCAATGCTATATTTTTTAAGCCGATAAATTTTTATATGGATATTTAAAGAGGTTGTAAGATGGATGTTACTAATTATGCACCAGTGCCAGCTTTCGCAATATCAATTCTGAAGTCAACCAAATACAGCATAAATATTGTAATATTTAATTTTTAACCTTTTCTGTATATATTTTTTTAAATAAAATTTAGCTTAATATTATTTTTTGGAATACGGAATACGATTCAAATTGTTAGAGGTGCTCTTGATATTTTTTTGTGTTAATTCTTTTAGTTTTTTATTTGATAGTTTATCTATTTGACGTGCGATAGCTATGTCGATATAAAATAAATAATAATTTATTGCTTCTTTAGGGCTTTAGGAAACCTTCTTTTTTAATTATTATCGAGGTGGCAATTTTTTAGTTCACGGATATTTTGTTGAAGCATGACATTAAAATCAGTATGGATGGTAAAGGCCGATGGAAAGATTATGTCTTCATATAGCGCCCGTTGTGCAATCTAACATATGATGAAATCCTTTATGCTTCTCCCGAGACGCAGAGGAGTAGGCTACAACTTTTTTAATGCAGATAACACTACTGTAGTCAATATAACTTGTCCACTACTTATATAATTTTCACTTAAACTTAGGATAAACCATGAACATGAATAGAAGAAAAAGGCTTACGTTTTGGGGCGCTGATGAAAATGATGATAGCCTCGTCCGCACGGTGATGGATGGCAGTAAAACAGTGACAGCTGAGACGGTAGAAGATTATCACAAACCTTATGGTGAATATGGTGATGGTGGTTATGTTGCTGGCGATATAATTGAAGTATACGATGGCAAAGAAAATCTGCGCTGCATCATCAAAGCAACTAAAGTTTACAATATCAAATTTGGTGCTATTCCAGAGGAAGTTTGGCTGGGCGAAACGTTTGATAGCGCACAGGAGTTTAGAGACTGCCATATTAAATGTATGCCAGATTATGATTTACACGATGATTTTGAATTGGTGACATTGCATTTTGAGTTGGTAGACGTGATCAAAGCAACAATGTGATCGAATTAACAGAGGCAAAAATCATAGCCAGCCATTGTTAATCAATAACATACCTATATTCTAGAGAGCGCTCTATGTTTTGTAACTATTAATTCATAAAAGCAAGGAGTGTTAAGCTCATTCTCACGGATCCGCCCTTGTCAGTAGTTAATTTTAATAGAAAGATAGGACAGGCATATTTTTTTCTAGCCTATGCCTCATCTGCTCGCACTCTTTAATAGCAGGCTTATTTTCGCGGTTCAGCCCTTGTCTGTTGTTAACGTTTAATAACAGTATGTTATTCTCTTATAGAAAAGAGTAACGGTGTTCTTACTGCAGATCTTATGTATAGTAGGAAGTCACCTCATGAGTTTATGCCAACACGGAGTTCGTTGTATACTATGGAATTAACGACACCTTTACCGCCGCAAGATGGTGATTTCGAAGCTTTAAAAACAGGTCTTACAACATTTAACGAATCTTTTACTGGAGCGGTGTACAAAGAGAAAGTGTCGTCCTTTGTAAAAGATGACTCTGGTAAAATTGTGGGGGGTATTCTCGGAGAAATAAATTGGAACTGGATGCATATTCAAGGTCTCTGGATTGATGAAAGCATCCGTAATAGTGGTTGGGGACGTAGACTTTTATCAGAAATGGAACACTATTCTTTACGCAAAAAAACCACTAACATTCGCTTAGAAACAACGACATTTCAGGCGTTAGGCTTTTATATTAAAGCAGGTTATGAAATTTTTGGTGAACTAGCGAATATGCCAGAAGGACACACCAGTTACTTTTTACAAAAGCAACTGGGTGCACAAATCAAATAAAGACAATAATAAATAGCTGATAATCGGTGGTATAGGGTTTAGGCTCAGGCAATTCAAACATTTCATCTTTACTTCAAATTCAACACACACAAATATCAACTTAAACTGATAACATTTCATTTAAATGTGTTACATTTTAGTTGATTATAAAATTAACTCACTTGGGAGTATGTGTCTATGACAAAATATAAGCCCTTAGTCATGGTCAGTGTTTTAGCCTTATCTGCTTGTGGTGGCGGCGGCTCTGGTGCCAAAAGTCCCATTTTTACTCCCTCGCCCCCTAGTCTGTTACGTTGTGAGCAGAGCACTGAACTTAACATCATAACGACCGCATCCAGTGTTGAATTTGTTACAGAGCAGAACTACATTGCTTATAAAACGGGTGCAATCATTGCACAACTCAATAATAGAGACAGCACAGAGCTGACTTTCACTTGGCAACAGCTCAGTGGCTCACCTATAATATTAGCATCCGTGAAAAGCCCTGTGCTGGCATTCCAATTAGCAGAGGCTGGCAACTATGCTTTCTCAGTCAACATCAAGTCAAGTGATCTAAACCACACTGAAACCATTGAACTAACGGCTTATGATGCGACATTCCCCCATCTCAATATTCGCAGTGCCCATCAAGTCGTTGAGGGGAATAATGTCAGTTTTCGTATTGATCCTATGGGTTCTAACAAGGATAGATTCCCATCAAACATCACTTGGTGTATTTCTTCTGGCCCAGAACTGACGCTAGATACCACCAACATTAAACGCCCTCAATTTATTGCCCCCAATGTTGCTACTGATTCTATCTCGATATTACGTGCAACAGGCACGCTATCAGGCAAAGAAATATCAGGAGAAGTCTTAGCATTAATCACTAATGAGGTTGAGATAACCTCGCAATATTTTGATCAACCAATAGCAAAAACCTTTGCCTATAGAGAAACGTCGCCATATGCAAAGGCGATCCAGACATGTGTCTATTCTAATCAATTAGCCTCACCTTGTACTCTGGCTAAATTGCCATTATTAGGCCAAGTGGCTGAGACGCTTAATAACGACATGATTCTGGACAGAGTACTCGTCTCTCATCAGTGGATGGGCGACAACTTTGCTACCTTTATCGCAACAATGGATCCCAATAGCGACTTTGCTAATCTCTTGCGATCTGTGACCGCTATTGTCATTAGCTACGATATTCGCCCTTCATTTTATTGGGTGCTAACGGGTGCAATCTATCTCGATCCAAGCGATCTTTGGCTATTAGCTGAAGAACGAGATAGTATCAATGAAGCTGCTGATTTTCGAAGTGATTTCAGTCATGAATTAGACTTTATTATGCCTTGGCGATACGTCAAAGATAATGTGAATGTCACCTACACTGCCCCACGCTCGACCAGAACTAACCGTACTTTAGCGGAGATGTTTCCTGATTTTTCTGCTCTGCTCTACCACGAATTAGCACATGCTAATGATTTTTTCCCCAGTACGTTTTACGCAGATTTAAACATGGACAATCAAACTCTACAGGATCACTATCAACGAAGAGTCGATACAAGTGAACTTATTTCAGATCAAATGACGGCTCAATTTCCTATTTTAAGCCATGAGATGCTCAGTTTAGCAACCGTCAGTTTTAAAGGATTAGCGGCAACATCAGTGCAAAAAAATTACTTAGCCAGTGATATCACCCATTTTTTTTCAAACGATGTCACAAACGACTATTATGCATACTCAAGTTCTCGAGAAGACATGGCCATGCTATTTGAAGAAGCAATGATGAGTTACAGATATGGCATTGTACGTGACATTGGGGTGACAGATCGCCCTGAAAATCCAAGCGCTGACACGATTATCGTTGACTGGGGCCAACGCGGACGTATTAGCCAAAATTCACTGCAAGACAAAGCAGCATTTGTCATTGATAATATTTTCCCCAACCTCAATGGGACTGACTTAATCAGCTCTCTCCCGAAGCCTATTAGCATGAAGCAAGGTAATTCTTGGTCTGAAAACCTATCAATTTCATCGTTAACCTCTGTTAATAAAAACAACATACCTCAAAAAGACACTGCTGTGAATTTACCTCAATTCAGGTTCAGTGGAGACAGGCATAAACAACAGAAACAATGAAGCTAAAAACACGGGAGAGACCTACAACCGTGTTTGCTTATATTATGGAAAATTAAATTTTAAGCATTTTTTTTACAAAAGGAATAGTTAACTTACGCTGATGAACTAAAGAGGCTTTATCTAGCATATCTAAGACATCAAAAAGCGTGCGTAAATCTCTTGCTAAACGATTAAGAAGGAAACGCCCAGCATCTTCAGGAAGCTGCAAGCCTCTCATGGCAGCTCGACGTTGTAATGCGGCCAATTTTTCATCATCAGCCATAGGTTGTAACTGATAATTTAAGCCCCACTGCATACGAGAAACAAGATCGGGTAATGCAAAACTAGGATCGGTAGGTGAGACACTTGCACTGACAATCAAGGAGCAGTTTTTATGTTCAGCCACTCGATTATAAAGATCAAATATAGCCTCTTCCCAAAGCGGATGACCTGCAATAGCATCAACATCATCAATACAAACAAGATCTACGTTTTCTAGTCCTTCCAGTAATGCGGTAGAAATACTGGCATGTATGCCCAGTGGGAGGTAGAAACTGCTTCGTTGTAGATCATTTGCATGCGCGCATGCCGCATGCATAAGATGAGTTCTGCCAGATTTAATCGGCCCCCATAAAAAAACGGTACGTTCAGAATGCCCTTCTGCACACGCTTGGAGACTCTGAATTAACTCGTCATTTCCAGCAGCGTGGTAATAACTGTCAAATGTTTCATCATCAGGAAGATGAACAGGTAACGATAACTGTATCGGTGAGTTAGATTTCACTCAAGTATTTCTCTATATTCCAATGCACTAAAACACCCATTTTACCATGGGCCCTCACAAATTTGAATGGCTAACCGCGCCAGTGATATTCAAGCTCTTTAAATTCAGCAGAGTCAGTGTCATCAATGTGACTACTATCATCCTCACTTTGATATTCAGATTGCGTCTGTATTACTCTAGGGTCTAACACCATTAACCGGTGGAGATCATCAAGAGTACCAAATAACGATAAATGATATTGTACATTGGTACTGTGTAATTGAGACACACTAACCTCCTTAACCACACTCAGTTGATTAAGGTACTTTTCAATTGCAACAAGTTGTTTCATCTCTGTTATATCGACAAAGCTAACCAAAGCATTAAGTTTATCACCGCTATCAGCAATGGCATAACGACTGACATAATAATCACTGACACTCGATATAATCTCTGTGACCGCTGCGCGCGTATCCGTCACTATCTGCCGTTTACTCACCAAAGGGATCCCGCTTTGTTCATCAGACCCTTTAACGAATAAAGACATACTCAATTCAACACCATCAACATTGGGACTCATTGATGCCATCACAAAATAATCGGTTTGATAGCGCGCAGAAGCTTTATCCACCTGAGCCACAAACATCCCTCTCACATCATTCACTGATATCTGCATATTATCGTCGAGATCCATCAAAGGAAATAAAAGCGGGACCCCTTTGCTTTCAGCTTCTTGTGTAAAAAACTGTCGACTGTCTACCAATGAAGCATCATTAATAATTTGCCTCTCATCATTGCCTTCTTCCACCAGCCAAATTAGTGTCAAAGGCCGCTGCTTACCCCACACTGGCAACTCAGCAGCCCGAAGAAGTGCAAGTATGCGTTTATGATCAAAATTAACCTTCAGAAATAGTTTTCCATCAATCTCATCGTAGCCAAACTGCCTGATCAAAGAATGAGGAGATTTGATTTTAGCTTGGATGCTGGCATGAGTCAGTGCCGTCTCAGA